>CP082942.1:942177-1256236 GCA_019933195.1 Clostridium sporogenes | reverse complement strand
ATTGATATTTCCTGTTTTTGTTATAGCTGTTGTGAGAATTATTTTATCATGTAAAAATAGTAGATAATCAATTAAAAAGAATTTGATTAGGCATAAGCAACAATTAAATTTATCCCATGACTCCCCCAGTTTCTTTAAAGTAGAAGTAAAGAGCGGGTAGTCATCGGATAAAAATAATTGAAAATTGATAACATTTAACGTGTTAATTTTGAATTGGAATTTTCTTTATATTTTCCTAGCAGAGTTAAAAAGTAAACAAAAATAACAGATACTGCAACAATACCAACAACAATCCCTACTGTTATCATTACTGTTTCTAAACCTTTTTGTACAAATATCCTCTTATTTCTTTGAAGCATTGCCTCCATAGTATAATAAAGTGTTCCTCCAGGAAGAAGTGGAATAATTCCTGGTATCATAAAAGTATTCGTTGGTGCTTTTAATATTCTTGCCATTAATTCTGACCAAATACAGACTATCATTGATGCAATCATATTGCCCCAAAATATACTTCCTGTCATGCTGTAAATAATAAGATAAATTGTCCAAGCAAGAAGTCCTCCAATGGTTGCTGCTGCTGTATGTTTTTTATTTACACGGAAATACAAGGCAAATCCAAGAGTACCAATACCTGCCATCAAGACTTGTACTATATTTTGTTTCATTAAAATATACCCCCTAATAACATCATAGAACCTACAAATCCTATTGCAATTGACACAGCAATCATAAATGCCTCAATCAGCCTATATAATCCTGGCATTATATCTTGATAAAATATTTCTCTTACACCGTTTATTAAAACTAATGCAGGTATAAAGAGCATAATATCACCAATCATGACTTTATCAATGTTCATACAGAAACCCATATATCCACATAATTGTGCTAGGCATCCTGATAGAAAACAGGCAATTACCGTATATATTACGCGATTTAATTTGCGAATTTGAAAAAAATGATCCATTCCAAATATTGCGATTGCAATAACTGAAGATGTCAGGCCATCTATAAAATTTCCACCAAAAAATACGGCGAATCCACCTGCGGCTAGCATATATCCTATACATTTCATAATATTATTTTCTTTCCGCAAACTATTATTATCCAGTGTATAACCTATTTCAGAAATGGGGGGTACTGTAGTACATATTTCTCTAGCCATAGCATTTAATGCTTCTAATTGACCTAAATCTATTGCTGTAGAATTAATTCGTACTGACTGTGTATAATGTCTTCCTTTATTATCTTTTATTGTAATAACAATCAAAGTTATAATGGCATATACCTCACAGATTTCAATATCATATGCACTACAAATACGTATAATGGTATCTTCTACGCGACGAACCTCAGATCCACACATTACCATGCGTCGACCAATCTCCAATATGTACTCTAGAAATTTATCATACTCTGCCTGCATCATAAATAACCTCTCCATTAAAAAGTGTTTTTCACTAATATATTTTTTATATAAATAAATGTTTATTGCCAAACAAATTTAGACATATATAATTATATAATTATTTTTTATTTTATACTATATTATTTATTATTTTTTCTCCACTAACATAGAATACTCGGTACTTAAGCACTAAAATGAGTCTGCTGTAAACTTCTAATTAGAAATGTACAAGATAGAATATCTTTAACATTTACTCCTATTATGAGTGGAAAGATAAGTACAGTAGATAAGATACTTAATTCTATAGGAATAGTAAAAAACATAGATAAAGATTATAAATATGACGTAGAATCAATATTATATGCTTTTGCAAATAAATTTTAAAGTGGAAAAGATTTGGAGTTTGGATTAAGGAATACAAATTATTTTGTTTTCTTTAAGAAATTGCAAGCAATTTCTATAAATCAAACTTCATAATTTATATAACTTCAACAACGTAAATCAAAGATTTACTGTTTTTGTTAAAGGAGGAATTGAGAATGACTGAACTTGGAAAAAGCTTAATACAAGAAGGAATTGAAAAGGTAAGGTTGAGGGAAAAGCTGAAGTTAAAGTTATAGATATAAAAAGAAAGACTGCACTTAAAAATAATTTATTGACTGATTTATGGGGGTATTTTGAATTATATGATGAGAGATTTAAAGAAGCCAATAATCATTTATCAGTGATTTATATTCCTATAAAATATAAATAATTTTCTTTAAAAATTGAATAATATATGTTAGAATATGGTACTTATGTAGATCAATTCTAGTGGATTGCAAAATTAAATAATGTAAATATGATATAATTACTACAATATAATATATTGGGCCGTTATAAAATACGGATTATTTATATAATAGGGGGGGAATTAAAAATGAATAATAAAAAATCTAATGAGATTTACACTAAAAGATTATTTTTAAGAAGATTTCAAGTTGATGATTTTGAAAATTATTATGATATTTTAAAGCAAGAAGAAGTTAGTAGGTGGCTTGGAAGTGGAAAAAGGAGAACTAAACAGGACCTTATAATAACAATGAAAAATTTTGAAAAACATTGGGTTGAAAATAATTATGGAGTTTGGGCTGTAAGAAATAGAGAGAATAATGAACTTATAGGTCATTGTGGATTTGATATTCTTGAAGATACAAAAGAAACAGAATTATTATATGCTTTTGACCCTAAGTCATGGGGAAAGGGTTATGCTACTGAAGCCTCAATGGCTGCAATTAAATTTTTATCTGAAAATTTTAAAATAAATTATGTAGTTGCATTAATTTATCCTAATAATAATAGGTCAAGTAATGTTATTAAGAAAATAGGATTTGAATATAAAGGAATTGAAAAGCATTTCGGCGTAGAGTTATTATATTATAAATTAAATTTAGATAAATATCCACTTTAATAAATCAGCTAAATTTATTAAAGTGAATATTTTGAACAACATATAATTTCTATGGTAATTATAATTTATTATTGCGATAGTATCTACAATTTAAGTCTTTAATCATTGGAAATAATAAGTTTGCTACATTGAAAAGTAATATTGCTAATTATATAGATAAAAATCCAATAAGACATAAAATTGTTGTTATTATAGAAAATACCCAAACTATTTGGGTTTCATGCCAGCCACGTAACTCAAATGAGTGATGAATAGGAGCCATTTTAAAAGCACGTTTACTAAATAGTTTAAAAAATACTATTTGAATTAATGCTGATAATGCTTCAATAACATAAATTCCTCCAACAATAATAACAATAAATGGATTTTTTAGTATCATAGCTATTGTTGCAATAGCACCACCAAGAGCTAGAGAACCAGTATCCCCCATAATTATTTTAGCAGGATAACAATTATATCGTAAAAAACCTAATAAGGCTCCTGCTATACAACCACAACTAATTGATAATGTATAATGACCCATTCCAAAAGATAGAAAAGTAAAAAAAGTTACTACAAGCAATGTTATAGAAGTAGCAAGTCCATCTAAACCGTCTGTTAAGTTTAAGGCATTCGTTGTTGATACATAGTAAAAAATAGTAAAGGGTATGTATAAAATTCTTAAGTTAAATAGTTTTTTAGTAAATGGAAACATAATTATTGAACCAATTGAAGGATTATAGTATGAATAAATGGCAAAAATACTTGACACAAAAAGTAATAAAATCATCTTTCCTTTTGAAGTTAACCCTTCATTTTTTTTATGTATTTTTTTAAAAATATCATCAATGAGACCTATAAGTCCAAAAGCAATAAGTGAAGATGCCACCAGTAAGAATTCTTTGTTGTAATTTTTTATAATAAGTAACATTGTTATTATCGATGAAAAAATAAAAATAATACCACCAAAGGTAGGAGTTCCAGCTTTCTTTTTATGGCTTATTGGAATTCCATCTTTAATGTTTTGTCCCAAATTTAATTTTTTAAATAATGGGATGAGTAATAAACTAATAATTGTAGATAATAAAAAACTGAATATTACAGCATATATAATAGTATTCATAATAAATCCTTTCTAATTTAATATTTTATTAACGTCTGTTAAGTTTTTAATAGACATTATAATTTTTACAGTTTAATTTATTATAAATATATAGCTTATAGTTTCTGCATAATACTAAGGAATTAATTTCAAGTTTTATTGCTTCGGCGCAGTTTTTAATATAATAATCAATAAATTATCTCTGTCAATAATTCTCCTATCTATATGAAATTTAAAAAATTGACTTTATTTTAGCTAACCTTGATTTTTTATAAGGAAAGAAGAAAAAATTTATCTCAGCTTCATAATTATGGTAATATAGTGATTGAGTTATAACAATAGCTATATATTAATATCAAAATAAATTGAAAAGTATAAAATATTAACTTGAATATTATTCAAGTAACTTGATTGTAAATATAATTTGGAGGGATAATTTTGAAGGATGAATTATGTGAAATTAAAGAAATAGATACAAAGGTAAAGGATAAATTAGAGAATATAAAATCTAATAATAATAGTATGATGTATGATACTAACACAATAAAAGCTTTAAAGAATAACATATATGAAAAAACATCTAAAATATTTATATATAATTTAAAAAAGCTTATTCAGTTAGAAATAACACAAAAGAATCTTGCTAAGAAAATAGGTGTTTCAGAAGATTTGCTTTCTAAATACAAATCAGCAGAAGCTTTTCCATCTATAGAAACATTAATATATATTTGTGAAGCATATAATATAGGTATGGATAAACTTATTTCTACTCCACTAACAGCTTATGATATAGAAAACTTAGAAAATAATATGGATATTAATACAGGTATATTTGAAGATAAATATTATGTTTATTTTTTAGTTACTAATATAGATGGAGAAGGTGCTATACATGAGGGGATTATCGAATTTATCAGTAATAATGTAGTATTTAAAATTCTTTCTAATGGCGAAGTTGTTAAGTTATTTAAAGGAGACTACATTACTTTTGATAAACTAATATTCTTTAATTTACAAAGTGTTAATGACGGCATTACATATATAAATATGTTTAAACCTAATGTAAATAAAAATAAATATGTAGGAGGTATAGCTTTGCTTATGTTATCTTCAGATGCAAATAGCAAGCCTTGTGCTCAAAAAATTCTCTTCAGCAAAATAAGGTTAGATAGAGAATTACATTATGAAAGATTAAGAAAAATTTTAAGTTTTTCTTGTCAAGAAGAAAGTTTTGGACATATAAAATTATCTCTATTTGAAGATGAGGAGGCTTATAATTTTATTAGAAAGCTGATTTAATACAGCAATTACATAAAGATATTGTGGGTGTAATAAAACGGTCTAAGTTTGAACCTGTCTGAATTTTGCGGTGTTTTTCTGTATTAATTTAAAGTAGAGTAGATGTAACTTTTAAAAATATAAATATGAAGTCATTTGAAAACTAAATAATATGGTAAAATTTAATTTGGAATTTCTAAAAGGAAAAAGGAGGATAAATGTGCTTGAATACAGATTTGATACACAGTTATTAATTGAAGGAGAAAATCTTTCAGAAGATAAAATAAATAATTATATTACAAAAAATATTGAAGGTGATTGCTTACTTGCAGTTGGTGATGAAGAATTGATTAAAATTCATTTTCATACAAATACTCCATGGAAAGTCCTTGAGTATTGTGCTTCACTAGGTGATATTTATGATATTGTTGTAGAAAATATGGAAAGACAATTCAATGACCTTAAAGGCTAAGAAATGAAAAATAAAAAGATAGTTTTAGGATAAAAATAGATTTGTTTTAATTTCCTAAATAGAAATAATATATTCATAAACCATTCATACAACTCAAGTAGTTCTAAATCTGGCTCCATTAAAAATTTGCTACTCGGTGGAGGCGACGTCCTGTCTTCACCACCGGCTCCTAACGTCCTTGTGAGGAATTACGCAAATTTTTAATTACGCTAGATTAAGAACTACTAGAGCTTATTCATATGTTTATTTCATATATTATTTTCTATTTACTACATTAAAATTAAATCTATTTTTAGATTATTTATTTTTAAATTTTTAATATTACTTAAATTCTAATGAGGCATATAAAAGGAAATAAATTATATATTGGGTAATTTTATTATTTCAATATGTTTAATATATCTTTTAATAGTTTTTAATACATCTCTTATTATTTTCAGAATAATATTTTAATGCTTCACCAATAAATTTAGATGAACCACTGCCAGATTTTTCATCAATTATTTTTTTAAAAGTAGAATCTGATAAATAAAACTCTGCTATATACTCCCAATAATTTTCTCCTGAATCTACTTTTAAAGAATCATTTTGTCTTTTTGTCTTACTTGCAATTTCTTCAACAATTTGTTGAATTTCTTTTGAAGTAGGATCTTTACTTAAATCAGCTGAAAGCTCTTCATATAATATTTCTAATTTAGGTTTATTAGTTTCTGAACAATTTTTTAGAGCTTTTCCAATAAATTTAGATGCACCATCTCCATATTTCTTATCAATTTCTTCAATCCAATCAGGATATACCAAATAAATTTGAACCATGTAGTACCAATAATCATCTCCATTCTCACTTTTAAAAACTTCATAATCTTTTTTTGCTGTATTCGCAATTTTTTCGGCAATTTGTTGAATCTCCTTTGAAGAAGGATCTTTGCTTAAATCAGTTACGAGCTTTTTATATAGTTCTTTTAATTTAGGATGTTTATCATAAAGACAGTCTTTTTTAAACTTATCATATTGCTCTCCTAAAGTTAAAGAATCACTATTAAGATTTTGCTTTACAGCCTTAGCATATTTTTCAATACTTCCATATTGCTTGATAGCATTTTTAGCAACTTTAGCTTCACTAGCTTTTACTTTTTCAATCATTTCATCAAATTTATCTATACTTCCCCAATTCTTTATAACTCTATCTTTATTTTCTTTCTTGAATTCTTCCAATACATTATAATATGCAGTCATATCAAATTCTTTAAAACTCATTGTATTTTCTCCTTTTAATGTTTTATTTATAAGTTTAATTAAACCATTTAATCTGTTACGTTTCAAAATAAGCAACTTTTTTTGATTTTCTAGTGATTTCATCTTATCAAAGTGGTCACTATCCATAATCTCTTTAATTTCCTTTAAAGGAATATTAAGTTCTTTAAAAAATAAAATTTGTTGTAAGATTTTAAGTGATTCATTATCATATAATCTGTAACCAGACTCAGTGATTTGACTTGGTTTTAATAATCCTATTTCATCATAGTAATGTAGTGTGCGCACACTTATTCCTGTTAAATCTGAAACTTGTTTTACTGTTCTCATTACGACACCTCAAAGTTTGATTTTAGAGCATTACTATTATCTAATACACTGCTAGCTGTGAGTTTTTGTTAACATAGGTAAGCTCTACATACATATTGCACTATAACGTGGCGTTAGAGTCAACACTTTTAAAAAAATTTAATCCTAAAAATATTTAATATTAATTAAGGTTTCTAAGCTGGATAAAATTATTTATAAATAGGAGCTAAAATAAGTATAGTTCAAGCTGTTGATTTAATTAGTCTTTTATGCTAGACATGGGAGTAATAAGTCCGTTGATATTTATATATTTAATCCTTCTTAAAAAGAAAGAAGGACTTAGAGATATTCTGCTTGCAATAATTTTAAAATTATGGTTGGGAGTTTCGCTTGTAACTTTTATAAATAACAAACTTCAATATTACGGTATTTAAATTAAGAAAATAGATAAAGTAAGTCAATTTGAAATAAATATGATTCAAATATGCTTTGAAAATCGAATAATATGATATTAAACTTTTTTAATTTTTTATACATTAATGGTATAAATTAAACGAAAAAATTAATCCGTTTTAAAATATAGTTCCTTAAATATAATATAATCTTTTAAATTAAAAGTAGGATTTAGTTATTGTAAACTATTTACTCCAACTCCATATTTCATAAAGTATATATTACTCTCTCAGGGATAAAATATTAATGAATTAAAGCATGTATTTATAGGAGGTAATATATAATGGGTATATTTGATAATATTTTTGGTAATGGCAATGATAACGAAAATGATCGTGACCATAAGAAAAGTAGAGATGAAGGAAGACTTACACTTCATAAGGAAGAACTTGATATAAATAAAAGCAATGTTCCAAAAGGTGAAGTTGAACTAAGCAAGGAAATTGTTGAAGAACAAAAAACAGTGGATGTTCCTGTTACTCATGAAGAGGTTGTTATTGAAAGAAGATCATTAGATAATGAAGCTAGTGACACACCTATTAGTGACGTTAGTGATGAAGAAAGCATACGTATTCCAGTTAGTGAAGAACAAGTTAATGTAGATAAACACACATTAGTAACTGGAGAGGTATCTGCTCATAAACGTGAAATTCAAGATACAAGAAGAGTAGATGAAAATCTAAAAAGAGAAGAGGCTCGTATAAACACACATGGTGATGCAGATATAGTAGATAATAAAGATGAAGGCTTTCATTAAAAAATTTATAAAATAAATAAAAAAACACCTCTCAAATTATATATTAGATTTAAGAGGTGTTTTTTAGGAGGATAGAGCATGATGAATAAAGATATACCTAATAAAGAAAGTAATCAATATTTAATAGGAGCTATTATTGGTGGAATAATTGGCTTTATAATTGCCATTTTGTATAAGTTCTCTATTTTAATTATACCCGGATTTACAACTATATTTACAATTACATCAATTGATCCAATTATAACTGGAACTATATTAGGAATTATCTTAGGCATAATTATAGGTATGTTAATATCTCAGAATAACACATATGATAATGATATTGAACCAGCTTCAAAAAATGATCCTAATACTTTAGATAATGATATGAAGATGCAACTTCGGGAAGAACGTATGGAAATATCTAAAAATAAAATACAAACTGGTGAGGTATCTATTCACAAAGAAGTTGTAACAGAAGAAAAGAATATTACTGTACCTGTAAAACGTGAGGAACTGGTTATTGAGAACAATAATGATAAAGGAGAAGAAAATACTGAAACTATTCGAATTCCTATAAAAGAAGAACGCATAGATATACACAAGCAACCAGTGGATTTAGAAGATGTTTCAGTTAATAAGCATCAATATGAGGAAATAAAGCATATAAACGAAACCTTAAAAAAGGAAGTACCTCATATTAGTGTTAATGGCGATGTAAAAATTGTACATGAGGAAATTGATCATAAAGAAATGGATAAAGAATATTAAAAATTAAAATATAGATAAATTAATAATCCTAAACATTTTTCATTATAAAAAGTTAGGAATCATAACTAAAAAATATGAGATAACGTTATATAAAAAAAATTGTTTATATAGTATTATATTAAATGTTAAAAATACAAGTGTTATGAATTTTGAAAATGCCTTACGTGGGGCAAGAAATCATATGAATAGTTGGGGAAGAAGTGATAGCCATTACGATTCTAAAGGGGTATTTATTATTGGAGAAAATGATACCCTCATTTAACTATATTAATTTGTGTTAACTGAGGGTAGTGTGCAATACATCATAAATGCATAAAATTATACTATTGTAACTGACGTGCCTATAGGGACAAGATTACTTAATTCAATAACATCATTATTAAACATTCTTATACATCCATTAGAAACACTTTTGCCAATGGATGAAGGATTGTTTGTACCATGTATTCCATAATCTCCATAAGGAGCACTTAAACCTAGCCATCTTGTACCGAAAGGTCCACCTGGGTTTACAGCACGATTAACTATTTTAAATGTTCCTTTAGGGGTCGGTGTAGATGGTTTGCCAACAGCAACTTTATAAGTTTTATAGACATTATTATTTCTAAATAAAGTAAGTGTGTGAGCTTGCCTATTTATGACTATGCGATATGTGGCCCTGTAATATTCAGCATATGGATATAAATAACAAAACATCAATCATGTCTCCTAATAATATAACTATATAGACATGATATTCTTTATTATATTATTTGTGAGTATGTTTAGTGAAAATATTAAAGATATAGTATAATTGTAATTAACTAAATAAAAATATTAAGTATATACTAAAATATAATAATTAAGAATACTAAAATTTTTAAGTTATATTTTTTATTTTACACTAGAATGTTATATTAATATAATAGTCTAGTTTTTGTTATTTGAATAAAGAAATCCAATATCTTTGAGTAATTCTTTTTTCTTCTAAAACTTCTTTTTCAAGAATACCGCCATTATGGATAATAGTTTTTGCTGATGAAATATTTTTTTGTCACAAGTAATTAGTACTTTTTCTATATTCATATCTTTACATTTTTCTAAAGCTAAATTAAGCATTTCTTTTGCATAACCTTTTTTACGTTCAGATTTTCTTACACTATATCCAATGTGTCCACCACTTTGTAATAAATAGTCATTTAGTCTATGTCGTATATCAATTATGCCAATCAATTTATTATCAACAAGTCTTATTGCTAAGTATGTAGATGCAGGTACAAATTCCTTAGCTACAGTTTCTTCTTTTGAGTTATTATTAAGCATAGAAAACCATTCATCTAAATTTTCAACTTTTTCTAATCCAGCAGTACCAGCCATGATTTCACCTTCTGCTTGAAATTCTTTTTTGTACTCTAAGATTTGGTTTTGATATTCTTTTGATGGAAAAATTAATTTTAAAGTTCTCATAAAAGCCTCCTTATAATTAAAGATATTTTAAAGTTTTAGAATAAATTTTATTTTCACTAAAGTTTGGGGGAGCTTACCCAGAAACATAGCTATTCTTTACCCGAATTTTTAAGAAGTTGGTAGTGTTAGTGTGGGACATAGAGTGAAAGTATATAATAAACATAATTTTACAAAATAATAGTTTAATTATATATATTCAAAGTGATAGTTTCAATATGATATGAATATAAGCATCTGTTAATGTAAATTAATAATACAATTATTTTTATGAAGAATATATTGTTTTATTAAAGTAAAAATTTATAAAAATGCTATATTATTCAAAGGTGAATTTTACAGGACTTTTATAGAACTATAAATGAATTAAGGAGTCAATTTTATTCATTTATAACAATTTAATATAGGAAAATCCGTTTTAATACATATTCAAAAGTATAATGATAATAGATTTTAGTAAATCAAAAGAATTTATGTCTATCAGAAAATTAATTTGAAATTTAAAGAGTGTTAATGGAATTGAAATTAATACCTTAAAAGTATAAAATATAAATTATATTGAAATATGGATTTACAAATTAAGCAATATAATGGAGGTAAAACATGATTTCTTTAATATCAGCAGTAATTTTTATTGGATTTGGTTTTTTACTGATGAAATGGCCGCCAGAAAATATAAATAGTGTCTATGGATACAGGACGCTTTTTTCAATGAAAAACCAAGATACTTGGGATGAATCTCAACGATATGCAGGGCTTAGTATGATAATACTTGGAATTGTTCAAGGGATCTTAGGAATTTTACTAATTATACAACCAATTAATATAGATAAAGAGAGCATTCAACTTTTATTTTTATTAATAGGTGTTATAATCATGCTAATTATTGATGAAAAACATTTAAGAAATTTATTTAATAAGGATGGAACAAGAAAAAAGTAAAGTCTAAAATTGACTATATGGATAATAAAAATCAATAGGAAAGATTATATATATTTTATTTATGAATAACGATTGAAGTAATGGAAATATTAGCTTATAATCTAAATGCTAATATAGGTGAAATTAAACCTATTAATAAAATTTTTTAAGGCTCCACTTAAAATGAGTATAAAAATTGCAATCATCATATAAATATTTTTGTAATTTGATCAAAGGTGGTTGTAATAAATAACAAAAAAGTCTGGACATATAATTATATGTCCAGATTTTTAATTCTCAAGTTATTGCTATATCTTTATCTTAACATACTAAATAAATCTTTAGGATTTTCTAATTTTGGAACAAGAATCTGTGGCTCTCCGATATTCTCTTCTTTAGCAATGTCATACATTAATCTTAACATTGAAAAATCTTCTAAAGCAAAACCTACTGAGTCGAAGATAGTGATTTCACCAGGTTTCCTATCTATAGGTTTTCCAGTTTTAATTACATTACAAATTTCAGTTACTTTGAAGTCTTTGTCCATGTGTTGAATTTCTCCTTCTATACGACTTTGAGGTTCGAATTCAACGTACACATTACCCATATGAAGAACTTCAGAATCTAATTCAGTTTTTCCAGGACAATCTCCGCCAACACCATTTATGTGCACACCTGGTTCAACCATATCTGGTGTAATAACTATAGCATTTCTCTTATCAGCAGTAACAGTTGTTATAATATCAACACCTTTGCACGCTTCTTTTGTACTGTTGCATTTTATTAATTTAAGATTTCTTACATCTTTTAGATTGTCCATTAATTTATCAGTAGCAGCTGGATCTACATCATAGCAATAAATTTCATCTATACCTAATATGTGATGAAAAGCAAGTGCTTGGAACTCACTTTGGCAACCATTTCCGATTAGTGCCATTTTCTTTGAATCAGGTCTAGCTAAATATTTTGCACCCATTACTGAATTAGCCGCTGTACGAAGAGCTGTTGTTAATGTCAATTCGCTTAGAAGTAATGGAAATCCAGTGGATACTTCTGCTAAAAGACCAATTCCCATTACTGTTAAATAGTTATGTTTAGGATTTTCAGGATGTCCATTTACATATTTAAATGAATAAAGCTCTGAATCACCTATAGGCATTAATTCAAGAACACCTATATCTGTGTGATGTGCTGTTCTTGTCATTTTTTGAAATTCTTCCCAACGTTTATAATCGTCTTCCATATATGGAATAAGACGTTCCATAACAGTTTCTGAACCAACAGATTTTAAATATTTCGCCATAGTAGGCAAATCAATATATTTTGTTTTTAATGTTTCCATATTTAACACCCCTCATATAATTTTTTAACATTGACTATTCGGCCGAAAAATTATAAAAATATAAATAAGTATAAACGTTTACAATACAAAGAGTTATTGAAAGAATCTATCAATTACTTACAACAACAATGTACCAAAATTTAGAACTTGTGTCAACACATATCAATCTTTTACAGTAAGATTTGGTGGATAACGCTATTTATAATAAGAAAAACAAAGGAAAACAAAGAAAAATAGATTATAATATGAAAAAGTGAGAAATTAAGATTTAATTTTATGTAATACGTAAGTAAATGAATAATTATACGAAAATAGAATAATTATTCATTCAATTATTTTGAAAAGTATGTTATTTTTTTAACGATAATATGTGTCTTATTTCTTTGTTTATTATAAAAGATTTAGTATATTATAATGTACAATATTTGTACTAATGCCTTAGCCTATTTAAGTTTTACAATAAATATTAATTACTTTTAGCACTTTAAATTTTATGGGATTTAGTTTAATATGGAATTTAAATATATTTTTAGAAAATCAAACAAGAAATCAGCAAATTACTTAAGTTTAACAAAATAGGTGCGAAAATATTTTTAAATGAAGAAAATATTGGTAAATAAATTTATATATTATTAAAATTTTAGAAAGTTATATACTGTTTAAATTTTAGGAGGAATTTTATGAAAACAAAAATACACTCGAGTTTAATTGTACTATTTTTAATTATTTCTATGGCATTGGTTTATTTTATTATGCCTGTTTTTTCTGTGAAATTTTATTCATTTTATATTGTATTTATAGTGATAGCAATATTTATAAGTATTATTTTAACTATAGATAGAACAATGAATAAAAAGAAAATCAATTTTAAAATATGGACCCTTCCTGTTATATTAATAGGGCTGCTATTTTTTATGTTCATAATTACTTTACCAATATTTAGATCAAATAGTTATAAAAAATTATTACCAACACCTAAATACGAGGAGTTTTCAAAAAATATAACTCCAATTGATATAAAAGAAATTCCAACAGTAAATCAAAAATACGCAGAATTATTAGCAGATAAAAAATTAGGTGAAGAAACTTCTTTAGGTAGTAGAGTGGAACTTGGTGATTTAACACTGCAAAATGTGAATGGCAAACTTTACTATGTAGCGCCCCTAATACATTCTGGATTTATGAAATGGATTTTAAATGATAGCACACCAGGATATATAACAGTATCAGCAACAAATGATAAAGATGTAAAATTAGTAACAAAATTAAATGGTAAAGATATAAAGATAAGATATCAACCAAGTGGATTTTTTAACCATGATTTAAAAAGACATATATATTTAAGAGGAACAATAAATAAAGGAATATCGGATCTAACTTTTGAATTGGATGATAAGGGAAATCCATATTACACAACTACTATCTATGAAAATAAGGTAGGTATGTCAGGACATAAATCAGTAGGAACAGCTGTGGTTAATCCAGAAACAGGAGAGATTAAAAAATATACTGTAGAAAATACTCCTAAATGGGTGGATAGAATACAACCGAAATCTTTTGTAGAAAACAATTTGAAAAAATGGGGAAAATATATTAAAGGATTCTTTAATTTTTCAGGACAAGATAAGTTGAAAACTACGGAGGGTACAGGGGTAATATACAATAATGGTAAATGTTATTATTATACAGGATTAACTTCTGTAGGCAAAGATGAATCTAGCATTGGATTTGCTTTAATAGATACAAGAACTCAACAAACAAGAATATTTAAAATTGCAGGAGCAACAGAAACAGCTTCTATGAAATCAGCAGAGGGTAAAGTTCAAAATTTAGGATATACAGCTACTTTCCCTATATTAATAAATGTAGATAATGTGCCTACTTATTTTACAACCTTAAATGATAAAAATGATTTAACAAAAATGTTTGCTATGATTTCTGTGACAGACTACAATATCATAGGCACAGGAGAAAATATTACAGAATGTAAATCAAATTATATTAAAAATCTAGCTAGTAAAGGAAATTTAGTAAGTGTAGGTTCTACTGGAAAAGAAGAAAATGTAACGGATACTATAGAAAGAATAAACTCTTATGTAGTAGGAAATTCTACAATATACACATTTATATTAAAAGATCATAAAGATAAAATATTCAATGCTGGTATATCTATTTCTAATGAATTGCCTATAACTAAAGAAGGGGACAAGGTAAACATAAGATATGTAGATACAAAACAGGATATTATTAATATAACTAGTTTTGATAATATGCTTTTTAATCAGCAAGGTAATAAATAGAATAATTAAAAAGATTTCTAGAAAAATAAATTTTAAAAAGTATTTATATATAAAATAGATTTAACTTTAAATTTAACATTTATTTGCCAAATCTTCACATCTTCTATCAGTGAAGGTAGTTCACAAAATGCATATATATTAATAAAAACAGTTAAAAAGTTTTGAAGTTAAAAGATACACATATGTCCTTATAAATAATTATTAAGGTTATTTATAGGAGATATATGTGTGTTTTTTTATATTAAAAATTCTAATAATATAAGGAAAAGTGGTTTATTAATTTAAAGTTTAAAATTATTTATTTAATTTTGAGGTTAACTATGTAAAGGTAGCTTGACGTGATTGAATAATTGTATTACAATAAAAATGTAAAGCATATTTTACATTAGGAGGAAAGTAAATGTGAAAAATAAGTTGGAGGAAATAAGAAAAGCACGAGATATTAAGCAGGAAGAACTAGCAGATGTTTTAGAAGTATCTCGTCAAACTATTAGTTCATTAGAAAATGGAAGATATAATCCGTCTATTATATTAGCATTCAAAATTGCGCGATATTTTGATATGAATATTGAAGATATATTTATTTATGAGGAGGATTAAAAATGAAGGGCAGAAGATTAATATTTAGTGTGAATAGTATAGTAGGAATTATTCTGATATTATTAGGAATTTTTGTATTTAAAGATTCTCAACAAGATACAATTAAGAAACTGTGTTTTGCTGTTGGTAGTATATGTACTACATTGGGAATAGGTTCATTAATTCATGAATGGATAGTCTCTATAACAGAATATGATGATATAAAAAAGATAAAAGATATTGAATTAAAAGACGAACGTAATACTCAAATCAGGGAAAAGTCTGCATATAGGGTATGTAGAATTATGAGCCATTTGTTTTGTGCTTATACACTTTTTTTGATTTTTATGAAAGCTGATTTGATTTTTATTATCCCTTCAGTAGGTTTAGTTATGGTTCAGTTAATTTTAATAATTTATTATTCTAATTATTATTCAAAAATAATGTAATATTTTATATATTGTATTTTATTTTTTATTTAGAAAAAAATTAAAAGTTTTGATTTAAATATAAATATTATAAACAAATAACAAGATTTATAGTAATAAATTCTTTTAAATTTTTAATGTTTATATAAATGTTGTATTTGGTAAATTTTAGCATATGCATTATTTCCATTAATTATTTGATGATTTTTAATAAAAAGTTATCATATTATAGCAAAGTTTTTCTATCTGTAAATTTAGTTAATATAATTATCTAACATAAAAGATTAAATTAACATTACAATACTAGCAACTCTGAAAGGGTTGATGGATACTAGTTTTATATTGAAAAGTTAAAATGAACAAATAGGGGGATAAATATATGCTTACTATAAGTAAGGTAAAAAAAGATGAAATATATGAGGTTAAAGAAATATTAAGTAGTGTATGGGCAGACACATATAAATATATTTTATCTGAAGACGTTATAAATAGAGTTACGAACCTATGGCATGATGCTAAACAATTAGAAAAACAATGTGAACTAAAAGATACTTTATTTATTGTTGCAAAAGAAGATGATCAAAATATTCTTGGCTTAGCTACTGCAAATTTAATTGATGATTGTACCATAAACTTAGGAAGATTGTATGTTAAAATAGAGCATCAACGTAGTGGCATTGGAAGTTGCTTATTGAATTATATAATTAAGGATTTTGATTCTATAAATAAAATTCAATTAGAAGTGGCAGTAGGAAACTCTAAAGCCATTAATTTTTATGCTAAAAATGGCTTTAAAGAAAGGTCATTAAAAAATGAAGAAATTGAAAATGAACATTTAGAACTGGTATTAATGGAAAAGTATATTTAGAATGTAATTTAAGGAAGCTGCCTGTGCAGCTTCCTTATTATTTAGTATGGCATGATACCTGTAGCTAAATATTCATCAGGTGCCATTTTTATACTTTTAGCGCCTTTAAGTCGATTTTTATTTTTAAAATATATTCTTGTTCTTTAAAAATTTACTCACTTCTAAGAGCAATAACAGGATCTTTTTTAGCTGCCATTTTTGATGGTATTGCACCACCTATCATTGTAAGAACAATACTAGTTATAACCAATGCAATTGCATGCAATGGATTTAATTGAGCAACATTATTCAAATCAGTAAATTTATATAAAATTGAATTTACTGGAATAGTTAATAAATATGTGATGGCAATGCCTAACCCACCTGAACAAAATCCGATGATGAAGGTTTCAGCATTAAATACTCGAGTTATATCTTTTTTTCTTGCTCCTAAAGCACGTAAAACTCCTATCTCTTTGGTTCTTTCAAGTACAGAGATATAGATAATAATACCTATCATAATCATAGAAACAACTAAAGAAATTCCAGCGAAAGCTACTAAAACAATGGTAATACCATCCATAATATTTCCAGTCAAACTAGTAATCATAGATGCCATATCAGTGTAGACAATTTGGTCCTCTTTCTTTAGTTCTTTATTCCAATCATCAAGATAAGTAGTAATATTATCTTTTGCCTCGAAATTGACAGGATAAATTGAAATAGATGTTGGAGAAGAGGTAGCACCTAAAGATGCAAGTATATCATCTTTAGTTTCAACATTAGATGTAATGTTGGCTGTCATATTAGGTGCTGGATGGACTGCTGCAGTTGTTGTGCTAGTCTTTTTTGTTAGAAGGTTACCATTCATAACATTATATTTTGCTTCTTTTTGTGCAAGAACAATTTTAGAGTTTTTAGCATTCTCTATAAAGTCTTGGGCTAACTGGTCTGAATAAACTATACCTGTGGATAAATTAGACACATTAGCATCTTCCTTTATACGAATGATACCGCTAATTTTTAATATAACTGCATTTTTATTGTTATAAAGATTTTCTAAGTTTGTAGTATCTCCATTAACTGTAAAATACTTACCGGATTGAGTATAATAATCGTCATTATATATTAATTTATATTCTGTTCCTATCATAGAATCAAAATTTATATTTTTAGAATCTGCACTAAAACCTAATGCTTCAAGGATATTAGTATCAACTTGATTATATTTATCAACAACTAAAACTAATTCTTTTTCATTTTTTGGATAACTACCTGCTAATACATCATAGTATGATTTTAAATAATCTGTTTCAAAACTATCACCTTTTGAAGGATATGTAGAGAATGCAGCAGCTGAAGTATTCATGCTTACTACTTTGCCATCTTGCTTTTTCAATATATTCATATTTACATTTCTTGTGTAAGAAATTCCATTAATTAAACTAGAATCTATTTTTTTGATGTAATCTACATATTCAGTTGAAATCGCATTAGCATGAACAGCAGCATTTTTACTTGAATCATATGGATAAATCATTGATTTATTAGGAAATTCAGTTTTTTCCTTGTCCTTGGATTTGGAGGATGGAGACATTCCAAGGGACATTGAATTCTGCTCAATACTTATTGGATAGTTGGAAAGAGAGTCTTTTTCAAATTCATTTATTTGTTTATTAAATCCATTTGATAGAGATAAAACAAGGGCAACACCAATAATTCCTATACTGGATGCAAAGGCAGTAAGTGCTGTTCGCCATTTTTTAGTAACAATATTATTTCCTGATAGCTTAAGTGCTGTAAGGAAATTCATACTTGTTTTTTTAGGTTTATAATCGTTTGAGTTATTTTCTGATACAAATGGATTGGTATCAGAAACAATTTTACCATCGGAAAAACTTACAATTCTATCAGCATATTCTTCTGCTAATTCAGGATTATGAGTTACCATAATCACAAGTTTATCTTTTGCGATTTCTTTAATTAAATCCATTATTTGTTCGCTTGTTTGAGTATCTAGAGCCCCTGTTGGTTCATCAGCAAGGATAATTTCAGGATCATTTGCTAATGCACGAGCAATGGCAACACGTTGCATTTGTCCTCCAGATAATTGATTAGGCTTTTTATGTATATGGTTACCTAAACCAACTTTCTCTAAGACGTAAGTGGCCTTTTGTCTTTTTTCTGATTTTGGTACCCCAGATAGGGTCATACCCATTTCTACATTATCTACAATACTTAAATGTGGGATAAGATTATAACTTTGAAAGATAAATCCTACACTATTATTACGATATGTATCCCAATCAGATTCACCAAATTTTTTGGTGGATAAGCCATTAATAATCATATTTCCTGAATCATATTGGTCTAAGCCTCCAAGCATATTTAATAAAGTTGTTTTACCTGAACCGCTTGGACCTAAAATAGCAACAAATTCACTTTGTCTAAAGTCAATACTAACACCATCAAGCGCAGTTTGTTCAAATTCTCCTGTTGTATAAACTTTTTTTAAATCTTTTATTTGTAACATACCAAGTCTCCTTTCAATTTACTTTCATAGTATATATAAAGTTTTTAAACTGAATGTAAACTGGTGAGTTCATCCGATGACTACCCGCTCTAATACTCTCCAGCTTCTTCAAAGTGGGAGTAAAGAGCGAATATATCAATACGTCCCTGGATAACCATTTTCTAAGCTTTAGAGGGAGTAAAAATTCCTTCTGAAACTTAGAAATCTGTTTATATGCAGTTTATATTTATTTGATAAATTTTTTAATAAGGATAAAAATATGTTATAATTTAAAACCTATTAAAAAGGAGGTCTAGATAATGTTTAAAGTATTAGTAGTAGAAGATGACCCAGCTTTGCGCAAACTTTTTTGTACAGTACTTAATAAAAATGGATATAAATCCATTGAAGCTAAAGATGGAAATAGTGCATTAGATGTATTATATAAAGAATACATAGACTTAATTATTTCAGATATAATGATGCCAAATATGGATGGTTATACACTCATAAAATTAATAAGAGAGTCAAATGATAATGTGCCTATATTGATGATTACTGCAAAAGGAACATTTTCAGATAAACAAGAAGGTTTTAGAGTAGGTACGGACGATTATATGGTGAAACCTATTGATGTTAATGAAATGATTTTACGTGTAGGTGCCTTGCTTAGACGATCCCAAATAATCAATGAACGAAAAATTGTAATAGGTGAAACAACATTCTTATACGACTTTTTAAGTATTAAATATAATAATAAGGAGCTAGTATTACCTCAAAAAGAGTTTTATTTAATTTATAAGCTTGTATCCACACCTAATAAGATTTTCACACGACAACAATTAATGGATGAAATATGGGGCATAGAATCTGAAACAGATCCAAGGACAGTTGATGTTCATATAAATAGATTACGAGATCGGTTTAAAGACAATAAAGACTTCAATATTATTACAATTAGAGGATTAGGTTATAAGGTGGTTAAACAGTGATGAATAATAAAATATCCGTTAAAATGGTAGTTGCTTTTTCTTTAATAGTTTTTTTTATTGTTACTTTGGCCTTTGGTATTAGTGGCTTAGTCATGGTATTTCTTTCTCGTTTTAATGTATTTACCCAACCTAATCCTTTAATTTTATTAGGATGGTTAGGTATTATCAGCATAATAGTAAGCACAGTAATTGCTCAAATTATAGGGAAAAAGGTACTATCTCCAATTTCTGATCTTAACAAAGCAACTAAAGAAGTTGCTAAGGGAAATTTTAATACTAGACTTTCAGAAAGTAGCTGGACAGATGAAATAAGAGAAATGGCACATAGCTTTAATATAATGACTCATGAACTAGGAAATATTGAAACCTTAAGAGATGATTTCATTAGCAATGTTTCTCATGAATTTAAGACTCCTATTTCAGCTATTGAAGGCTATGCTACATTGCTGCAAGATGATGAATTGTCTGATGAAGAAGGTAGAGAATATATTCATAAAATACTTATAAGTACAAAAAGATTATCTTCTCTTTCAGGGAATATTTTGCAAATAACAGAACTTGCAAATCAAAAGATTTTACCTTTAGAACAAAAATATTATTTAGATGAACAAATCAGACAAACTATTTTATTATTTGAATATGAGTGGACAAAAAAAAATATAATTTTAGATATTAATCTAGACAATATTATTTATATTGGAAGTAAAGAGTTGTTAGCTCAAGTATGGCAAAATATTTTAGGGAATGCCATTAAATTTTCCCACCAGAATGGAACAATACAGATAACATTAACACAAACAAATGATGAAGTTTTAATTAAAATAAAGGATAATGGTATAGGCATGTCTGAAGAGGTTAAGGACCGGGTGTTTGAAAAGTTTTATCAGGGAGATAATTCACATTATTCAGAGGGAAATGGATTAGGTTTGGCACTTGTGAAAAGAATTATAGATATATGTGAAGGAACCATAGAAATCTCAAGCCATGAAGGCGTAGGTACAGACTTTATTGTTAAACTTTCTAAGTAGAATATGCTATTAAAATAAAAAAATAATAAACCACTTTCTGTAAGTTCATAATAAATCAAGAATAAGATAGTTTTTAATATTTTTTTAAAATTAGTTATTGATAATTTTAAACTTGTTCGGTTTATTTTTGAAATATTGCTTTTTATCATAAGAAATTCTAGTAAGATAATTAATCTAACCTGTAAATTACCTAAGGCTGTATTAATTGAAACAAAATTAATTTTAAAGAATTAAATTTTAAAAAAATGAGAATCATAAGAATAAATGTTAAATATAAAATTAATATTTATAAAAAACAAATAAGTAACATAGGACTATAAAAGTCTATACTACTTTGGGGCATATGGTTTTGAACCAAGGCAATATGATAAAGATAATAGTTTCAACGGAAACTTTGCCCGATAAAGTCTTAGAGAAATCAAGCTAATATTTGGTGTCAACCGATATTGTTTTAGAAAATATCAGATATCTAAAAGAAGTTTAGATAGTACCTAAGAATCTTACGCCTTTAGTCATGAGGGGGTTCAGAATTGTAGTAAAAGACCTAGAAAAATACTTTTAGTTTGGAGGTACTTTCAATGAGCAAGGAAGTAAATATTGATTGGGGAAATCTAGGGTTTAATTATATAAACACAGATTTACGTTATGTCTCAAAATGGAAAGATGGAAAATGGAATGAAGGTCAATTAGTTGAAGATAGTATGATTAGTATAAATGAATCCTCAACTGCTCTTCATTATGGTCAGCAATGTTTTGAAGGTTTAAAAGCTTATCGTACAAAAGATAATAAAATTCAACTTTTTAGACCAGATAAAAATGCAGAACGTATGCAGGATAGTTGTAAACGTATTTTAATGCCAGAAGTTCCAACAGAAAAATTTATAGATGCATGTGTTAAAGTTGTTAAAGCAAATGAGCATTATGTTCCACCCTATGGTAGTGGGGCAACTCTTTATCTTAGACCTTTTGTAATAGGGGTTGGAGAAAATATTGGTGTTAAACCGGCTTCTGAGTATATATTTTCTATATTCTGTATACCAGTAGGACCTTATTTTAAAGGTGGCATGGTGCCAGTAAACTTTACAGTATTAGGTTATGATAGAGCAGCTCCATACGGAACTGGTGCAGTAAAGGTTGGTGGTAACTATGCAGGAAGTCTTTATCCGCATGAATTAGCTGTGAAAAAAGGATTTGCAGATTGTATTTATCTTGACCCAGCTACTCACACTAAAATAGAAGAGGTTGGAGCAGCCAACTTCTTTGGAATAACAAAGGATAATAAATTTATTACTCCAAAATCTCCATCAATTCTTCCAAGTATAACTAAGTATTCCCTTCTTCATATTGCAAAAGAATATTTAAATATGGAAGTGGAAGAAAGAGATGTTTTAATTGACAATTTAGATGAATTTAAAGAAGCTGGTGCTTGTGGAACTGCTGCAGTAATAACACCAATTGGTGGAATAGAATACAAAGGAAAATTACATGTATTCCATAGTGAAACAGAAGTAGGACCTATAACTAAAAAACTTTATGATACACTTTATGGAATCCAATTTGGAGATGTAGAAGCTCCACGGGGATGGATTGTAGAAGTTAAATAATAGGTTGCAAAATTTCATAATTATAATCTGAAATTTTATATTTAATGTAGTATTCATATCTGAGCCATCATTTGTTAATAGATTTACTTTTCTTAGGATAAATTTATTATAACAAGTGATGGCTTAATTGTCTTTTCATTTATAAAAATTAAAAATCCAAAATCAATAAGATTTTTTGTTTATCTCCTGTTACAATTAAGTTATAAATAAAATGTGCCTTAATAAAATTTAATTTTAGACAGGAGGAAATATATTATGACGAAAACGTATTTTAATCCAGGCTGTGCTTTAAGTATATATAAGCCTGAAGTAGAAAATAAAATTTTAAAGTTTTTGAATGAAAACTACGGCGAGGTTACATTGCACAAAATATGTTGTCATCATGACCCCCAGATTGAAGCAGGCTCATTGATTATCAATGTATGTGCTGGCTGCGATAGGCGTTTCAGAAGCTTATACAAGGGCATATCAACAATTTCTTTATGGGAAGTACTTGATGGATTGGATGGATTTCAATATCCTGACTATAAAGGTTTGAAGTTATCCATACAGGATGCCTGTCCTGTACGTGAAAAGCCACAGGTGCATAAGGCTGTGCGTAATTTGCTTAAAAAGATGAACATTGATGTTGTAGAAACAAAGTTTTTCGGCAGGAATTCAATATGCTGCGGAAATGATCTTTATCCTAAGATCCCGATTGAAAAGGTTCACCAAAAAATGAAGGAACGGGCAGACTCAATGCCTTGCAACGAGGTTTGTGTATATTGTGTTTCCTGTATCAAATCAATGTATATTGGTGGCAAAACACCTAGATATTTGATTGATCTTTTAATAGGGCAAACAACTGACCCACAGATATACGATACAGTGCAGTGGCATGAACAACTGCAAGACTACATTGATAAGCATTAAGGTATAATCACTATAACAAATGAAGAAAAGTGGAAAGTTGAAAGACGATCTAATGCCTAATATCGAAAGTTCATTATTTTTATTAAACGCGAATTAATTATTATATATAAATTTTATTCTAAATAGATAGAGTAAGTATAAGTTAAAATTGAAGGGATTCAAGAATAGATAAAAAATTTGTGGTATTATTGTTAACCATATCTATATAAAAAGTTGACGATATCTTATTCTTATAATATACTATTAATAATAAATTTTGAATGTGAAATATAATTTAGATGTTTAAATAGTATTTATAGGAGTGATATATAATATGGCAAAAAAATTAGAAATAAGAGATATGGTATATTCAGCATTATTTGCAACTATTATAGCAGTTTCAAGTTATATTACTATTCCGTTACCCATAAGTCCAGTACCTATAACAGCTCAAGGTCTAGCAGTTATGCTAGCAGGATGTGTTTTAACACCAGTTCAAGCAGCCCTTAGTATGGTAACTTTTTTGTTCATGGGAGCTATAGGTATTCCAGTTTTTTCTGGAGGAACATCAGGAATTGGGGTTATCTTAGGAAAAACAGGAGGATATTTAATTGGATATTTAATTGGAGTTATTATAATAAGTCTTTTAGTACGTAAAAATAAATCTTTAGTTAGTATGCTAATAGCTTGTTTTATCGGAGGAATTGTAGTGGTACATATTTTAGGTTCTGCGTGGCTTGGACAAGTTACTTCCATAGGAATAAAAAAAGCTTTCTTATTAGGATCAGCTCCCTTTATACCTGGAGATATAATAAAGGCCGTAGTAGCAGTCCTAATTGGAAAAAAATTAAGTAAAAGCATCAAAAAACCTACATTATAGTAAGAGAATAAAAAAATTAGAACAAACTAGAGCTTTTAAGAAATATACATAATTTTAAAGATTAAATTTTATAATTGTTTTTTACTAATTAAAATAATGAAAGCATATTACAAGTAAATATAATCTATTATAGACTATTAAATATTATTAATAGTCTATTTTTGTTAAATAAAAACCCTCGGATTGTCCGAGGGTCCCAATAAGCTTTAGCGGAGTGATAATGAAAATCCCCCATTGTATAATTATAGTGCGGTCTGCCAACTGCAAATAAAAATACAAGGGAGGAAATATCGTGAATGATATACATAGTTTATCACACAGCAAATGGTGTTGCAAATATCATGTAGTATTTGCGCCGAAGTATAGGAGAAAAGCATTTTATGGAACAAGAAGATTTGAGATAGGAGCAATTTTAAGAAATTTATGTGAATGGAAAGGAGTAAATATTTTAGAAGCAGAAGTTTGTATTGATCATGTACACATGCTGTTAGAAATACCACCTAAGATGTCAGTATCAGGATTCATGGGTTTTCTAAAAGGGAAAAGTAGTCAGATGATATATGAAAAATGGGGAAATGCAAGATTTAAGTATAGAAATAGGAGCTTTTGGTGTAGGGGATATTATGTAGATACGGTAGGGGAAAATACAAAAAAGATAAAAGAATATATAGCAAACCAATTAAAAGAAGATCAAGTAAGTGAACAGTTAGCATTTGATATGGACGACCCTTTTAAGGGTAACTAATGAAATAGTGCACGTGGCAGATCCTTTTTACATCTTCAGATGTTGCTTTGAGAGCAGGGCTATGCCCGAAAAGGAAAAACCACTAGTTTAACTAGTGGATTATTATTCTTGTAAAATAAAATATGAAAATTTTTATAAAGTACCTATTCTTATTGGTGTAATTGCTATTTTATAGGATTAGTTGCCATAATAATTAAAGTAATATAATTGGTATACCATTGAGTTATATATTACTTTTTGTTTGAATAAAATTTTTAATCTGGCATAATTTAAAATTTACTATAACAAATAAATACTTATAAGTAAGTTTAAAAAGAATTGTTATTTGGTATAATGGATATAAGATAATATTGTATTTAGCTGTTTGGGTGAATATAATTAGTATTAAATTAAAATATAAATTGCGGAATAGGGGGATGAAATTGGGTAAAGTAAAACAAGCTAAATATAATATCAATGGGAAGACAATTATTATAAGACATGCAGAAGTTCAAGACGCTGAGCAATTGATTAATGTTATTAAAAAAGTAAATCAAGAAACAGATTTTTTGCTGAAGGATCCAGAGGAAGGTTGCTTAACTATTAAAGAAGAGAAAGAATTTATTCAAAGTCAAATAGATTCACAAGTAGATTTATTAATTGTACCAGAAATTGATGGGAAAATAGTTGGAGTATGCAGCTTGAATGGGAATACCAACAAAAAAATAAGACATTCTGCTCAATTTGGATTAGCAGTTGAGAAAGAACATTGTGGAATGGGAATAGGTAAAAATTTAATGAAATCAGGAATTGAATGGGCAAAAGAAAATGGCATATTTCGAATTACACTTGAAGTTGATATAAATAATTACAGAGCAATAAACTTATATCTAAAATTAGGTTTTGAAATAGAAGGTACATTAAGAAATGACAAGATGCTATCAGATGGTTCTTATACAAGTGGTTATGCAATGGCATTGCTACTATAATAATTTAAATTTTGTCCAAAGTATAAAGTACTGTATATAATGGGTTTCAAGTGAAAAATTAGATAAGGAGGTGGAAAAAAATGAAGCTAGAAAATAGACAAAATAGAATAGTTAAAAGTAAACATTTAGGATACGGATTATTAAGAGGATCAGAAGGTACTGGAAAAACTACCACAGCTATATATAGAGGTATTTATTTAAAAAATCAATATTGCATGTATGATAAAGATAGAGTATTGATTTTATCAAAGAATGAAGAAAATTTAAATTATATTAAGGATATATATTCTGATGCAGAAAAAACAGGAGTTCAATACATTACTTTGTTTTCACATATTGAAGACAAGCTATATTTTAGTACTATATATAAAATTATAAATAAGTATTTCGGAGAGTACATAGTAAATAACAATCTACAATGTAAAATAGCAAGTGAAAAAGAAGAGAGAGTTATAATTGAAGAATGTATAAATGATATAAAAAATGAATACAAAGATTTAAAATATATAGATATAAAATATAGTAAATTCTTTTTAGAAGAAATACAATGGATGAAAGATTGTATGTATTATGATTTAGATGAATATAAAAATGCAGATAGAATAGGTAGAAAGACAAAAAAAGGTGAAGGGCCTCAAAGAATTATAAAGAATTCGAAAACTAGAGAAGCAGTATTTAAAATTATGCTTTTATATAATAAAAGACTGAAAAATAAAGATTTGCTTGACTATAGTGATGTAGTATCTATAGCTTTAAAAGAAGCATCTAATCATAAAGAAAATAAATTTAATCACATAATAGTAGATGAGGCACAAAATTTTACTAAACTAGAATTAAAATTTATAGAAGCTTTAGGAAGAAAAAATATATATTCAAGTATACTATTTGTTGCAGATAAAGAAAAAAGTTCAAATCCTAAGGGTTGGATAACTAAAGGACGGAAATTAAATAATCTTGAATTAGGTTTTGAATTTAAGAGATTTAATCTAAATTCAAGAATATATAGCACTGTTAATGGAAAGGTAATTAATAGTATTGAGGGAAAAGTATCTAATAATTTTAAAGATAATGTAGAAAATCATGAGTATGTGGATAAACTTAATATAAAATCTTCAGATGGTTTTATAAGAAATTCGCATGACTTTAAAGCTAAAAACACTAACATGGAAAATAATAATTTGGAAAATGAAATATTAGATAAGAGTAGTGAAACTCAAAATCAATGGCACAAAGATAAGGTGAATTATGATATGGCCAAATTTGAATATATAGATATAAAGCATAGAAGATCTTATGATTTTTTAAAGGACTTAAGTGGCAGTGAAGAAATTATTATTGAGGATCAAGGCAATAAACAAGAATACAAATATGATGAGTTAGCAAAAATTCCAGTATTTAATGATATAGCAGCGGGAGAACCTATACTTATGAATCCTTCTATAGAAGGAGAATTTAATATTCCTAAACATTGGGTAAGAAGAAGCAATGAATGTTTTATATTAAAAGTAAAAGGTGACAGTATGATTGGGGCTAATATAGAAGACGGAGATCATGTAATAATAAAAAGACAACAAATGGCCGAAAATAGGGATATAGTAGCAGTTAATTTAGATGGCAGTGCAACACTTAAAAGATTATTAATAAAAAAATCAAGAGCAATACTTATGCCAGAAAACAAAAAATTTAAACCTATTGAGGTACCAGAAGAAGGCGCAAGTATCATAGGTGTAGCAGTAGGAATAATAAAAGCAAAATAATAATATATATAATTTTTTTATGTATTTTAAATTTTATATTTTAATTTTATAATTAAGGCATAGGCAAGAAGCTGTGTCTTATTTTTTATGACTTTTATAGAGAGGAGAAAATATGAGATTTTTAACTTTTGGAGATAATCATTCTAAAGTATTTTTATTTTATCATGGGTCATGCACACACTAGAGTTGATATAAGAGTAGTTTAGATGAATTGGAAAAAAATATTTTGTTATTGTTCCTATTATTGATGCAGGTATAACAACATATCAATTACCAAAAGTATTTACTAGATTTATTTTATTAAAAGATTATTTAGGTATAAAAATCCTTAGAACTAAAAATTTCTTAAATTGCTTTTTAAACCAACACGATGGACTAAGAAAGATGAAAATGAAGATTATAAAGAGATATTTAATTTTTTAAGATCTCTATCTAATAAAACCATAAAAAATTCATTTGATTCTGCTAATAATTATAAATGCCTAAAATTAAAACGGATATTCAGTATTGGTATGGAAGTAGAGAAAAAAAGCAAGATTATCAGATATAAAATATGCCGAAAAAATTTTTACTAATATTAGATTTAAGGAGATAGAAGGTATGGAACATGGAGAGTACATTATTATGCATCCAAAAGAATGTGCAAATATGATAGTAAACTTTATTAAGTGAGGTAATTATAATTTCTTATGCTATAATATTTATGTAAAATATGGTTAGGACAAGCTAAAATATCTGACATAAAATTTAATAGTTAGGAGCACTTTTTCAATGTTTATAATTTCTATGATTATTGTAATAATATTAGTTGCACTTATATATTTAGATATTCGAAAAAAAATAAATTTAACAAATAAAAATCTTATGAGTATATTTTTAATTTCAGCTCCACATAGTTCTATACTGATATACTTTTTTATTCAATATGCAATACAAAAAAGAATTCCACCAATGTGGCAATCAATAATTATAGGTGAACTTATAATTATTACTATTTATTTATATGGAAAGATTAATTTGTCTCCACATTCAACAAAACAAACAGATAAAGTTAGACTGAGAATATTAATTGATGGTAGACGGATTATTTTATATGGACTATTTACACTATTTACACAAATCATATGTTGTAGCTATATTTATTTTTATAGCGGTATTATAAGAAACTTTAATATTCCAACATATATATCAATATTAGATATTGTTATTACTATATTGTTTACTATTATATTAATAATAAATGGATGGTTAAGATTACTTTGTACTTCAAGACGACTTAATATTATTAAAAGACTTATAGTTCTATGTATGTTATTTATTCCTATCGTAAATATTTTTATAATACTTTATGCATGTAGCCTTGCTAAAGATGAATATGAACATGAATGTTATAAAGCTGATATTGAAAAAACAAGAGTTGATTCAGATATATGCAAAACGAAATATCCCTTTGTTTTAATTCATGGAGTTGGCTTTAGAGATTTTAAATATATTAATTATTGGGGAAGAATTCCTAAAGAGCTTATTAAGCAAGGTGCAACTATTTACTATGGTAATCAAGAAGCCTTTGCTACCGTAGAATATAATGCACATGATATTAAAGATAAAATTCTTAATATTGTAAAAGAAACAGGTTGTGAGAAGGTAAATATTATTGCACATTCTAAAGGTGGTTTAGATGCACGCTATATGATTAGTAAACTTGATATGGGAAAATATGTTGCATCAATTACTATGATGTCATCACCACATAGAGGAGTAAAATTTGTAGATATTGCTTGTCACTTACCTAATATTATCTATAAATATATTGCAAAAATTTTTGATAAATATTTTAAATTTCTTGGTGATAAAAATCCAGATTTTTATACTGCAACTAGACAATTTTCAACTTACCATAGTAAAAATTTTAATGAGGAAATTAAAGATGTGAAGGGCGTTTACTATCAAAGTTATGCAACTGTGATGAGTAATTTATTTAGTGATTATATACTTACTATTCCTTATATGTTTGTAAAATTAACTGAAGGGGATAATGATGGATTAGTTTCTATTAATTCTGCAAAATGGGGAGAATTTAAAGGAACTCTTAAAAATAAGTATTTTCGTGGAATTTCCCATGGAGATATTATAGATTTGAGAAGAGATGATTATAAACAATTTGATGTTATTGAAAAATATGTAGAAATTGTATCCGAACTTAAAAATAAGGGATACTAGAAAGTAGATTTTATTGAATTTTATGATATGGATAAAGATGAATATACTGGAACTTATGAAAAAAATATTTTATTAAATTTCACCAAGGTGTCAGAATTCCAGCAGATAGTAGATAAAGTTTTATGGTGCAATTTTTGATAATACATTAGAGCTTTAAGATTATTTTTTATAGTTAAACAATTAATATTTAGATTCCAAGATATTATTTCCAAGGACTTTTAATTACATAAAAGATAAGAATTTAAAATAGGATAAATATTTTCACATAAGTGTTAGAATGGAGAATTAAATATGAAAGATAATAAAAGTAAAGTTGTGTTAATAACTGGTGGCGTAAGAAGCGGTAAAAGTGAATTTGCAGAAAGTCTACTTCAAAATGAAGATAGTGTTTTATACATAGCAACAGCAAAAATTACAGACAAGGAAATGGAGCGTAGAATAGAAAAGCATAAAGAAAGAAGAAATAGCGCATGGAAAACTTATGAAGGATATAAGGACTTAGGGAAAATAATAAAAGATTATAAAGAAAAAAATATTTTATTAGATTGTGTAACTGTAATGATAACTAATCTTATGTTTCATAAAGAGATAGACTATGAAAATATTAAGGAAGAAGAACTGGAGAGTATTTTAGAAAGTATAAAAAAAGAGTTTTATGACTTAATATTATCAGTAAGAGAAGAAAACAAGAATATAATATTAGTAACTAATGAAGTGGGATATAGCATTGTTCCAGCCTATAAATTAGGTAGAATATTTAGAGATTTTGCAGGCAGCATAAATAAATTCATAGCCTCTTTAAGCAGTGATGTTTATTTAGTATCTTGTGGAATACCCCTAAAAATAAAATAAGAATAAAAGTTTAGCTTCCTATAAAAAGCGAGGTGCTTCAAAATATATTAAATCTATTTTCAAGCACCTTGTTTTTGTGTAATAAGTACAAGATATTTTAGATAACATTTTAAAAAAGCATATAATTATTATTTTAAATTATCACAATAAACATTAATAGCATCTCTTAAAAATTTAGAAAGGCCAGTTTTATATTTATCTATATTAGCAGTGAATCTTTTATCATTAACATAAAGTTCTCCAAGACCCCTAAATATTTCAGGAGTACAATCATAAAAGTTTTCTGAAATATGCTCTCTAAATTGATGGATAGATTCTTGTACTTCTTTGTTGTCAGGACTTTCATCCATAAGACTTGCTAGTCTTTTATAAATTTCATCCCAATCTTTCATTATATTTCTCCAATCTTCCTTTGTATATTTGGATGTTTTTTTATTACTTTCCTTATAGACAGAAGTATTACCGTATTTTTCTTTTACCTCTTCTGAGTATTTTCTTTGGTGTTCCTCTATTTCAGTCATATCAAATACATTAAACATTTCTTTTTTATCCATTTTAAATTCTCCTTCCATACTACTTATAGTTTTATCCACAGATTGTATGATTTTTTCAAGTCTTATTTTTTTCTCTAATAGCAATTGCCTATGGGTTTTCAAAGCTTCTTTTTTATCGAAATTTGGACTGTCCAAGATAATTTTTATTTCCTGGAGGGAAAAATTAAGCTCTTTAAAAAACAGAATTTGTTGCAATCTATCAAGATTTTCATCTGAATAAAGTCTATAACCTGCAGCACTTACAGACTCTGGCTTAAGTAATCCTATTTTGTCATAATGATGAAGCATGCGTACACTTATGCCGGCCATGTCAGCAACTTCTTTTATTTTGTAGTGCAATGTTTATCACCTCCATCTTTATAATAGTCTATAACACAGTGTCAGGGTCAATATTTTTTTGAAATTAATTTTATTCAATTAATAGATGTTTAAATGCTCCCATTTTTTTAAATAGTAGAAGCAAAGTGTAGTTACATTTCTAGATAATCATTTTCTAAGTTTTAGTATGTGAAAAGTCATTCTTAAAATAAGAACTATGTCTATAAGTTTTATATAAATAAAATTTTAATTATTTTTCAAAAAATATATATGGTTAAGAAAATTGCATAATTAATTTTAAAATATAAATATGTTGTATACATATTAGAAATCTTTTACTTATGCAATTTGCTAAATTAAAAACTAATTGATGAAAATGTTTTCTCAAGCTAAAGTGATAAAATTTTTTATAAAAATATAAAAAAACTTGCAAAAATGTAGTGTGGGCTACTGAAATTTTTGTTGGTATTGAGTATAATCTACGTAATAAAATGCAATTATCTAAATATTCATTAAAAAAAGGGGGCAAAATGAAATGATAAAATTGATAGGTGTTTTGATTGTTGTGTTGGGCTTTGCTTTAAAACTAGATATAATTGCTGTGGTACTAGTTTCAGGACTTACTACAGGACTAGTTGCAGGACTAAGCTTTACAGAGATTCTCGATATACTAGGAAAATCCTTTGTGGAAACTAGGTATATGACTTTGTTTGTATTAACCCTTCCTGTAATAGGAATATGTGAAAGATATGGCTTGAGGGAGATGGCTACTGAATTAATTTCAAAAGCTAAAAATGCTACTACAGGTAGGATATTAAATATTTATACATTGATAAGGGAAGCATCATCAGCTATGTCTTTACGATTAGGTGGACATCCTCAATTTGTAAGGCCTCTTATAAATCCAATGGCGCAAGGTGCTGCTATAAGTAAATATGGAGAAATAGATGAAGAAGATGAAGAAAAGATAAAGGCACAGGCAGCGGCCATGGATAACTACGGTAATTTCTTTGGACAAAATGTATTTATAGCAAATGCAGGAGTACTTTTAATAGTTTCAACTTTGGAACAATTAAATTATAAAGTGGATCCTTCAGATATTGCTAAAGCTTCTATTCCAATAGCTGTATGTACATTTATAGTTGTATCAATATTTAACTATATCTTTGATAAGAAGCTTCAAAGAAAATATCAAGGTAAAAAATAAGGAGGGGTATTTATGGATGCAAAAACTTTATCAGCATTACTTTTAGAAGGTTTTTATGCTTTAACTGGTATATTAATGATTGTAACAGCTTTATTTGTAATAAAGGATAATAAACATACTACAAGAATAGGAACAGCTTGTTTCTGGGGAATATTAGGGATAATATTTATTTTTGGGAAATATATACCTTCAACATATGTAGGAATATTAATAATTGTTATAGGAGTATTAACTGTAACTAAACAAGTTAATATAGGTAATTTACCTCAATTATCAGATGAATATAGAAAAGAAAATGCTAAAAGGATAGGCAGCAAAATATTCATTCCTTCTATAATCTTAGCTATATTAGCTTTTGCTATAGCTCAATATACTAAATTAGGAGGACAGGTAGCTATAGGTATATCTGCACTAGGTGGACTTGTTTTAACATTTATAATAACAAAATCTCCTGTTAAATATGTAGGAGTTGATAGTAATAGAATGATTCAACAAGTTGGGCCTTCAAGTATATTACCACAACTTTTAGGTGCTCTTGGAACAGTTTTTACAGCAGCTGGAGTTGGGGAAGTAATATCCTCTGGAATATCTTCTGTAATACCTAAAGGTAATATATTATTTGGAGTTATAGCTTATTGTGTAGGTATGGCGTTGTTTACAATAATAATGGGGAATGCCTTTGCTGCTTTTGCAGTTATAACTGCAGGTATAGGAATACCATTTGTATTTTCTCAGGGTGCTAATCCAGTTATTGCAGGAGCTTTAGCATTAACTGCAGGATATTGTGGAACACTTTTAACTCCTATGGCGGCTAATTTCAATGTAGTTCCTGCAGCACTTCTAGAAATGAAGGACAAAAATGGGGTAATAAAGGCACAAGCACCCGTAGCTATAACTTTACTTATAATACACATAATCATTATGTATTTCTTTGCATTTTAACAATATAAGTTTTATATAAATAGAGTTCTTGTCTTCAAAGGGAGTTTTTACTCCACCGCTCTTTAATGTCATTTTTAAGAAGAGGGAACTATTAGGGTAGGTAGTCACCGGATAAAACCGGGCGTATTAATATGTAAAATTTAAAAAAAGATGGTATTTCAGAATAGATTTGATTTTGAAATAGCCTTTTAATATACTCTTGAATGGAGGAATTCACATGAAAAAAGTTTTAATAACAGGTTTTGATCCTTTTGGAGGAGAAAAGATAAATCCTGCTTTGGAAGCAGTTAAAAAAATAAAAGAAGAAATTTCAAATGCTAAGGTTATAAAAATAGAAATACCAACAGTTTTTGGAAAATCACTAGAAAAATTAGAAGAAGCCATAAAAGAACATAATCCCGATATAGTTATATGTGTTGGGCAAGCAGGAGGGAGATTTGAAATTACTCCTGAAAGAGTTGCAATAAATATTGATGATGCCAGAATTAAAGATAATGAAGGAAATCAACCTTTAGATATTCCTATATTTCAGGATGGAGAAAATGCATATTTTACTAGTTTACCTGTAAAAGCCATGGCTGATGAAATGAATAAAAATGGAGTGCCAGCTTCAGTTTCTAATACAGCAGGAACCTTTGTATGTAATCATGTTATGTATGGACTTCTTTATATGATAGATAAAAAATTTAACAATATAAAAGGTGGCTTTATACATGTACCATTTATTCCAAGCCAAGTTGTTGATAAAAGAAATACTCCTTCAATGTCTCTTGAAAATATAACTAAAGGATTAGAGTATGCTATTAAAGCAGCAGTAGAAAATGATTCTGATGTTAAAACTATAGGTGGAACTATTTGCTAATGGAACAATATTTATTTGTTTATGGAAGCTTAAGAGATGGGTTCTTTAATTTTGATAAATATATAAAGGATCAAATAATATCAAGAAGATTAGGCAAGATAAAGGGAATTCTTTATCATATGCCTAATAAGGGATATCCAGCAGCATTAAAGGGAAATGGAGAAGTAGTAGGAGAAGTAATTGAATTAAAAAATTGGAATGAAAATATTAAATCACTAGACGCTATGGAAAATTATATATCAGATAGAAATGACAATAATGAGTATAATAGAGAATTAGTAGAAGTAGAGATAATGGAAAATGAAGATAAGGGTAAAAAACTTAAGGCTTTTGCATATTTATATAATATGAATGATGAAGATGTTTTTAATAAAAACTCAATATATATTTCTCATGGCGATTGGAAAAAGTTTATACTTGAAGAAAATAAATAATAAAAAGAGATTTTATCAAAAGAGATTTAGTTTTGATAAAATCTTTTTTTAGTGTGCCCAGCATGGGCAACAACTTGACGGTGAAAGTCTGTTGGGGGCTTGGTAGTGAGAATCACTAGCTTAACGGCAAGGGTGTCCATTGTGAAGTGGAATCTGAAGGAAGTCGAAGGCAAAATCTCGGTCTGAGGAATGCGAACTTTATATAAGGCTTACTTATATACTATTTTATATTAAATAAAAGTTCACATATTAAAGTTAAGACTATAAAATTTATATTAAAGCCACAATATAAAATAGATTTAATAAAAAAATTTAAATAAGGACTTTTTTATAATTGTTATACTAAAAATTTTATTATAATATAGTATATAATTAATATTAGATAACAAAAATTAAATGGAAATTATATAATTGAGGGATAATAATATGTATGAAAAAATATTTAATCAAGAAAAACAAGATGAAATGAGATCTTTTTTCTTAAATGAATTGGTTCTTTTAGGAAAGGCAAAAAATCTTAAAAGAAATGAAATACTTAATATAAAAAGTAGTAAGTCTTTAGCAATTGTAGTAGAAGGAATGCTTGAACAAGTACTTTATCATTCTAAGGGAGAAGAAAAAGTAATGTTTTTTTTATCGCCAGGAGAAATATGTGGAGAAGAAGAGTATTTTGTTAGTGGGGGAATGTCAGTTATAGTAAAGGCATGTTGCTCATCAAAAGTATCTTTAATTGAAAAAAAAGTACTAGATGAATTTTTAAATACTAACCCTAGAGCCTATAGATTTTTTATACATAGTCTAACTAGAAAATATAGAATATCCATAAGTCAAATGCATGATATATTATTTACAACTTCAAAAGAAAAAATATGCAATACTCTATATAGATTGTCAGTTCAAAGTGGAATAGAAACATCGGAAGGTATAATTATAGATATAAAGCTTACTCATCAAGAACTAGCTAACTTAGTTGGATCCTCTAGAATAACTGTAACAAAAATTATAAATGAACTTAAAAATGAGAATGTAATAGAAAGAAGTAAAGATAAAAGATTTATAATAAAAGATTTAGATAAACTGAAAAAATATTTAGAGTACTAAAGGAGATTACAAACTTTAAAATAACTGGTTACTATTAACTATAGCAAATATTAACAATAAAAAAATATAATAATAAGGAATAAGTGTATAAATAAATGTTTATTGACAACGATAGATATTTGTTATAACCTTAGATATGGTAATTTAATAAAAAGATTTAGGTGCCTTTATATGAAAAGGTGAAAAGGGAATGTGGTAAAATCCACAGCAGCCCCCGCTACTGTAATTGAAGACAATTCTTTCATGATCCACTCTTTAAAAAGGGGAAGGGAAAGATGCGGATGAATCATGAGCCAGGAGACCTACCTAAATTTTTATTATGTAAACTTTCGGAGGGAAAGATAAACGTGCAAAGGGAATATTAATATGGGTAAAGTATACCTATTTTTAACAATGCATTGGCTATAAACTCTAAAGTTTATAGCCAATTTTTTATGCTTAATATTAATTAAATTTAGTATTTATTTGAATTATAATAGTAAAAATTATGGGATTATTAAAAGTGAGTAAATTGCATAATTAGGGGAATTTCAAACGCCTATGCAACATATTATGTTTAAATAAATATATTAATATATTTATAATTTATATTTTAAATGAATTATAAAATCTTTTTGAGTAATAGATTTTATATTAATATATATTTTCTAAAATTTAAGAACAGTTATTATATATAATTATATAGTTTAGGTATCAAATATACATAATTCATGATTGTTAATTTAGATATATTGAACTTATTAGGAATATCTAAAGATAGAAAGTAGAATTAATTTAAATAGATTAATAAAAATAAATTGAAATTGGAGAGAAATTTATGGCTAGAATAATGATTCAGGGAACAGCTTCTTCAGTAGGGAAAAGTCTTATAGTAGCTGCCCTTTGTAGAATATTTAAGCAGGATGGTTATAGCATTTGTCCTTTTAAATCACAAAATATGTCTTTGAATTCTTATATAACTTTAGATGGAAAAGAAATGGGAAGAGCTCAAGTACTTCAAGCCTATGCAGCTGGTTTAGAGCCAGAAGTTTATATGAATCCCATACTTTTAAAGCCCACTTCAGATAAAAAATCTCAAATAATAGTTAATGGTAAAGTATACGGAAATAGTACAGCTATGGAATATCATAACTTAAAAATAAAATTTAAGGATATGTTAAAAGAGCAGTTTGAAAAATTAGAAGAGGATTTTGACATAGTTGTTATGGAAGGGGCAGGAAGTCCAGCAGAAATAAATTTAAGAGATAGAGATATAGTAAACATGGGAATGGCAGAAATTGTGGATGCGCCTGTACTTTTAGTTGGAGATATAGATAAGGGAGGAGTTTTTGCCTCTTTAGCAGGAACTATGCTTCTTTTGAATGAAGGAGAAAAGGAAAGAGTAAAAGGAACTATAATAAATAAATTTAGAGGAGATGTGGAAATACTAAAACCAGGTTTAGATATGCTAGAAGATATAGTACATATACCTTGTTTAGGGGTAGTACCTTATACTAGATTACAGTTAGAAGATGAAGATGGAGCAGTGGAGTTTAATAAAAAAATTTATGCATCAATCGATATAGCCGTAATAAAAATGCCACACATATCAAATTTTACAGACCTAGATGCTTTAAAATCAGAAGAAGATGTATCTATAAGATTTATAACAGCAAAAGAGGAATTGAAAAATCCCGATTTATTAATAATACCAGGAAGTAAGAATACTATAGAAGATTTACTTTATTTAAGGCAATGTGGTTTAGAAGAAAGTATAAAAGAATATAGTAAAGACGGTAAAATAATAGGTATTTGTGGAGGATATCAAGTATTAGGCAGTAAAATTAAAGATCCATATAAAGTAGAAACAGATTTAGGAGAAATAGAGGGATTAAATCTTTTAGATATGGAAACCACTTTTGAAAAAGAAAAGGTTACAACTAGAATTTCTGCAAAAGTCCTAAATGAAGAAACTCAAGATAATGTTTATGGTTATGAAATACATATGGGTATAAGTAAATATGGAGAAAATATTAATCCATTATTTAAAATCTATAATAAAAATGGAGAAAAAGTAGATTATTTTGATGGTGCAATAAATGAAAAGAGAAATGTAATGGGAACTTATATTCATGGAATCTTTGATGGAGTGGCTTTTAGAGAAAAAATAATAAATGAATTAAGAGTAAAAAAAGGTTTAGAAAAGAAAAAATCAAAAGTATATGAACATATGAGAGAAAAGGAATTAGACAAGCTTGCAGATACAGTAAGACAAAGTTTAGATATGGAAAAAATTTATTCTATTATAGGTATTAAGTAATTTCAATACTAATTAGAATTTTATTTAACAGTAATACCTATTCTAGCTCAAAATGTAAGAGCTTATCGGAAATTTTAAAGGTTTTTATAGAAAAGGAAGTATTAAAAATTTTAGACATAGGATAAATAAAATTTTGGATTCAGAGTGAGTTTTTACTACCAATAAAGTTTAGAAAATGGTCATTTATAGATATATCTGCTCTTAATACTCCTACTTTTAAGAAGATAGAAGTATTAAAGTAAGTGGCTACAAGGTCATACATACTTTATGCAGAGGATAAAAAAGTAAAGATGTAAGGATGATAATAAGATGTATTTAAATATAGCTGCAAATTTTATAGATATAATTATAGCGGTTGTTATAGATTGGATCATTGGAGATCCATATTGGTTTCCACATCCAATTATATATATAGGAAAGCTTATTAGCTTTTTAGAAAAAAAATTCAGAGCTAAAGTAAAAAATGAAGAAAGTTTAAAAGTTTATGGTGAAATAATTGTAATAATAGTTTGTCTTGCTAGTTTCTTGATTCCTTTTATGATTTTGCAAGCTTTTAAATTTAATTTTTATCTTTATCATGGACTAAATATTGTAATAATATGGACAACTTTAGCAGCAAAATGTCTTCATGAAGAAGCTATAAAGATATATTATGCCTTGTATAAAGAAAATATAGAAGATGCAAGATTAAAACTTTCTTATATAGTAGGAAGAGAAACTAAAGGTTTAATCGAAAATGAAATAATAAGAGCAGATGTAGAAACTGTAGCAGAAAATGCATCAGATGGTATAATAGCACCGCTTTTTTATGCAATAATCGGTGGAGGACCTTTAGCAATGATGTATAAAGGAATAAATACTATGGATTCTATGCTTGGATATTTAAATGATAAATATAGATATATAGGATTTTTCCCAGCTAAGGTAGATGATGTTTTTAATTTTATACCAGCAAGATTAACAGGAATATTAATGTGCATATCGGCACCAATCGTAGGAGGAAATCCATTTAAAAGTTTTAAAATAATGATAAGAGATAGAAAAAATCATAAAAGTCCTAATTGTGCCTATCCAGAAGGAGCTACTGCAGCAGCTTTAAATATACAATTAGGAGGAAACAATGTATATTTTGGACAAGTAGTAGAGAAGCCTACTATAGGAGACAAAATAAAAGAATTAGCTCCAATACATATAAAAGAAAGTATAAAGCTTATGTACTCTAGCCAAGTATTGATGTTAATAATAGTAGGAACGATTATTCAATTAGCAATTAGCAATTGATGATTGAGCAGATTGCATAAAAAATTCTAATACGTATAAAACATATTGTGTTTAAGTAAATATATCAATGCAATATATTGATATATTTATATTTAAAAATGAATTGTGCAATTTTCTCGATTAATAATTAACTGTTGATAATAAAAAATTAACAGTTTGGATGGTGTATGGCTAGAAAAAAGAAATTAAAGATCTTTGATTAGCAGTTTGAGTTAATAATTTTAAACTATTAATTCATAGTTGGCGATTATACAGTTGACAATAATCAATCGATGAGGATTAATATATAAATGATCAATGATCATTGAGAATTGATCATTGAAAGAGGTGTTTTTATGCATGGTGGAGATATATATACAGAAGGTGTTTTAAAAGGAAAAAATCTCATAGATTTTAGTTCTAATATAAATCCTTTTGGAATACCATATAGCTTTAAAAATAATTTGCTTGAAGCTTTAAAGTGGGTGCAAGTTTACCCAGATATTCAGTATAGAAATCTAAAAAGAAATTTAATAGACTATTTAAGTTTTTTTATAGACTATTTTTATAAAGAAAAAGTAGAGAAGCCTAATATAAATGAAGAAAATTTAGTATTAGGAAATGGTGCAGTAGAAATAATTGATTTAGCTATAAGCAATTTAAAAAGTATATCTATTTTAGTTCCTTCCTTTGTGGAATATGAATTGTGCGCTAAAAAATGGAATGTACAAATAGATTACTGTAATTTAAATGAAAATATGACATATAACTATGAAAATATAAAAAAATCCTTAGAAAAAACAGAAGGAATAATATTAGGAAACCCTAATAATCCTAATGGATCGGTAATAGATAACGAAAGTTTTATATACATATTAGACTACTGCGAAAAAAATAATAAAATTGTAATTTTAGATGAAGCATTTATAGAATTCACAGGAAGAAATTCTTTCAGCTTTTTAAATATATGCGAAAAATATAAGTGTATTTTTATAATAAGAGCTTTAACTAAATTTTTCTCTATGCCAGGTATAAGATTTGGCTATGGAATAAGTTTTAATAATGAACTTTTAAATAAAATAAGAGAAAAACAAAATCCATGGAATATAAATTGTTTTGCAGAAATTGCAGTTAAATATGTTCTAAAAGATAAAGATTTTATAGAAAAATCTATAAACTACATAGAAAAACAAAGAGAATTTATGTATAAAGGTCTAAAAGAATGTGGGTTGTTTTGTGATGTATATAATACACACAGTAACTTTATACTTTGCAAATTAAAAGATATTAATGGAGATAAACTTAAACAAAAACTTTTAGAAAAAGGATTTGTTTTGAGAGTTTGCATGGATTTTAAAACTTTAAATAATAATTATGTAAGATTTGCAATAAAAACTAAAGAATTTAATGAGTCATTGTTATATGCTTTAGAGAAAATAAATTAAAATGGATAACTATATTTTTTAATATTATAAATATATTATAGTTTAATTAACAAAAAAGTAGGAGGGAAAAAATGAAAAAGAAATATTTATTTTTATTAACAGCAGCACTTATACTAGCTATATCACAAAATGCATATGCTATGCATATTGCAGAAGGCTTTTTACCACCTAAGTGGGCAGCATTATATTTTGTTTTAAGTGCACCTTTTATAGTAATAGGTATAAAACAAATAAGACAAAAAACTAAAAAGAACAAAGATTTAAAAATGTTACTTGCAGTAGTTGCAGCTTATGCTTTTATACTATCTGCTATGAAAATACCATCAGTTACAGGAAGTTGTTCTCACCCAACAGGAACAGGACTTGCAGCTATGATATTTGGACCTTTTGTAGCATCAGTAGTAGGCGTAATAGTGCTTTTGTTTCAAGCCATATTATTAGCTCATGGTGGAATAACAACTCTTGGAGCTAATACTTTTTCTATGGGAATAGTAGGACCTATAGTATCTTATTTGATATATAAAGGATTAAAAAATAAGAATCAAAAGTTAGCTGTATTCTTAGCGGCATGCTTGGGCGATTTAGCTACATATACTGTTACATCATTACAGTTAGCATTATCTTTCCCAGCAAAAACTGGTGGAGTTATGGCAGCATTTGCTAAGTTTGCTACTATATTTTCTTTAACTCAAATACCGCTAGCTATTATAGAAGGATTAATAACTATAATGATTTTTGAGTTTATGATGAAATACTCAAAAGAAGAATTAAAAAGTTTAAGTGAGGTATAGTATATGAAAAAGCAAAATATTATTATAACCATAGTATCTGTAGTAGTTATACTTGCTTCTTTGTTTATAGGAGGGGCAAGAGGTGGAGAATTTGCAGGAGCAGATGACCAAGCGGAAGGTATTATAGTAGAAATGAATAAAGACTATGAACCTTGGTTTGAAAGTATCTGGGAACCACCATCAGGAGAAATAGAAAGTTTATTATTTGCATCACAGGCAGCATTAGGAGCTGGAGTTATAGGATATTATATAGGGAAAAAGAAGAATGCTAAGAACAATAATGCTTCTATCAAGAACCAGTAAACTTTCTAATATACATCCTTTAGAAAAGGCAGTTTTGAGTATAATCCCAATTGTAATTTTGGGATTTACTCAAAACTACATAATTGTTTTTTGCAATATTTTATTTTTCCTATTTATAAATTTCATTTCTAAAAATAATAGAAAAGTTTTTACAAAAATAACTTTAGAGGTAACAGCTTTTGCAGCCATATCTTCTATAACCTTTGTTTTTGATTATGGAATTGTATACACATTAACGCTTATACTTAAGAGTTTAAGTGCAGGCTTATGTCTTTCATTTTTTTCACTTACCACACCTATAGATGATATGCTTTATTGCTTGGGCAAAAAAGAATATTTGAAAGATATTTGTGATATTGCCAAGGGAATGGAAAGATTTTTAGTAGTTATAAATGATGAATATAATATTCTATATAGTTCTATAAAATCTAGAGGTGGTTTTGACAGCTTTAAACTTAAAATTAGAAATACAGGAAAAATGGCAGCTCTTCTTTTTATAAATACACTAAACCGATGGAAAATAATAAAAGAAGGATTAGATAGTAGAGGATATGTAGGATATATGCCTTATCTAGATAGAAATTTTGATTTTTCTTATATAAGATTTTTAAGTATACTTAGCTATATTATTTTAATACTATTATTAGTAATATTATTTTAATAAAACAACAATTTAAGAATAAAAGTTAATTATGTAAATAATGCAGGTTCTTCTAATATTAAAATAAATTACTTCTTATATAAAATACTGAAAATATGAAAGTTTTTTAATTTATAAATTTAGTAAGTTATTAAAACAATAAAAGATTAATATCTTATATAAGTAAAAGGTTATATTGTATATAAAAACATAATATTTCTAATTATATTTATAAAAATATATAATTAGAAATGACAACAAATAATGGGTTAAGATCACTATAAATACTTTATATTATAACTCTTCAGTATATTAAATTTAAATTATAAAAGATAAAATTTTGGAGTGGATAAATTTGAAGGAAAAATATAATTTTATTGCTTTAAAGTCTAGAAAGATAAGAATATTAATAGTAGGAGGAGGAAGGGCAGCTTTTATAAAAGGAAAAGCTTTTTTAGAAAGAGGATGTAGTATACATATATTGGCTCCTAAGTTTTCAAAGGATATATTAAATTTAAAAAACTATGATAAGGTAGAATTTATAAAGAATAATTATGATAAAAAATACATATTAGATAAGCATTTAGTTGTTATAGCCACAGAAGATGAAGATGTAAATGATGAAATAAGAAATAATTGTGATGTTTTAAGTAAAATATATATAGATTGTTCGGATAAGGATAAAAGTTTGTGTTTTAATAGTTTTCAAAGGGAAAGTAAAACTATGGTCTTAGCCTTAAACAATAAGGTGGGTTGTCCAAAAGCTACCTCTTTTATAGGAGAGAAAATAAAAAAAGATCTAGAAAACTATGATAATTATATAGAATATGTTACAAAAATAAGGAGTATCACAAAGAATTATTATTTAAAAGATGAAATTATGGATTTTATCTGTAGCAACGATTTTCACTTCTTTTTTGAAAAAGGGTATGATAATCTAATCTTATCAATGTTTTACGGAGGTATGGATTTTGAATTTTATAATAGCCACAAGAAGAAGTAAATTAGCTCAGGTGCAAACAGAAATAGTAATAGATTTGTTAAATAAAAAGCATGATATAAAATGTGAAAAATTATTAATAGAAACTGTAGGAGATAAAATATTAGAAGTATCTTTAGATAAAATAGGTGGAAAAGGACTATTTGTTAAAGACATAGAAGTAGCAATGCTAGAACAAAGGGCAGATGCAGCAGTGCATAGCATGAAAGATGTACCTTATGAAATGCCTAAGGGTTTTGAGATAATAGCTATTCCTAAAAGGGAAGATGTAAGAGATGCCTTTATATCCTTGGATAATATAGAATTTAAAGATTTAAAAAAAGGTGCTAGAGTTGGTACAAGTAGTAGAAGAAGAGCAGCTCAGTTAAAACTTTTAAGACCAGATTTAAATATTGTTCCTATAAGGGGAAATGTTCAAACTAGAATAGAGAAAATTAAAAAAGAAAATTTAGATGGAATAATATTAGCAGTAGCAGGGTTAAAAAGGGTAAATTTAGAGCATCTAATAACAGATTATTTTGATACAAAAGAAATGGTACCTGCAATTGGACAAGGTGCATTAGGTATAGAAATTATGGAAGAACATCCTAAAAAAGATCTATTTAAAGACTTGGATCATTATAATTCAAAAATATGTGTTTTGGCAGAAAGGGCTTTTATGAGAAGACTGGATGGAGATTGCCACTCAACTATAGGAGCTTATGCATCTATGAAAGACAATATAATGCATATAATAGGAATATTTGAAAGTAAAAATAAGATTATTAAAAAAGAAATTCAAGGACCTAAAGATCAATATGAAAAATTAGGAATAGAATTAGCAGAACATATATTAAAAGATTAAAAATTATCCCACACCTTTGTGTTTAGGAGGAAAGTATGAGCAAGGTATATTTAATTGGAGCAGGGCCAGGAGATGAAGAATTAATAACATTAAAAGCTATAAGAGATCTAAAAAAATGTACTGCAGTTATGTATGATAGATTAGCAAATGGAGAATTGTTAAAATATTTAAAACCAACCTGTGAAATTTATTATTGTGGAAAAGAACCAGGCTGTCATTATAAAAGCCAGGATGAAATAAATGAAATGTTAGTTAAGCTAGCCAAACAAGGTCACATTGTAGGAAGAATAAAAGGTGGAGATTCTTACGTTTTTGGAAGAGGAGGAGAGGAAGCACTAGCATTACTTGAAGAAAATATAGAATTTGAAGTTGTACCAGGAGTTACTTCTCCAGTATCTGTACTAAACTATGCCGGGATACCCATAACTCATAGAGGAATATCAAGAGGTTTTCATATATTTACAGCTATGACTAAAGACACTTTAGATATAGATTGGAAATCAGCAGTTAATATAGGTGGAACTCTAGTATTTTTAATGGGTCTTGGAAGGTTAGAACTAATAGTTAAAGGTCTTATAGAAAATGGTATGGATAAAAGTACTAAAGCAGCAGTAATTATGAGAGGAACTACATCAAAGCAAAAAAAAGTTATAGCTGACTTAGAAAATATAGTAGAAAAAGTAAAAGAAGCTAAACTAGAATCACCAGTGATAATAGTAGTAGGAGAAGTAGTTGGCTTTTCAGATAAATTAAATTGGTATGAAAGAAAACCTTTGTTTGGAAGAAATATATGTATAACTCGTACAAAAGAGCAAGCTAAAGAAGTAAAAATTAAACTTTTAGATTTAGGAGCAGAGGTTACAGAAATAAATTCTATAGAAATAAAAAATACAGAGGAAAATTTAAAATCTTATTTAAATAGGCTAAATGAATATGATTATATAGCATTAACTAGTGTAAATGCAGTTAAAATATTTTTTAATTATTTAATAAAAGAAAATATAGACATTAGAAATATTAATGCGAAATTTGCAGCTATAGGGCCAGCCACTAGTGAAGCAATAAAAATGCGAGGAATAATGCCAAGTATAAAGTCGAAGCATTTTGTAGCAGAAAGCCTTTTTGAAGAAATGAAGAATCATATACAAAAGGGAGATAAGATACTTGTACCTCGTTCACAAGATGCAAGGCCTTTTCTTGTGGATGCATTAAAAAAAGAAGGCTGCAATGTAGATGAAGTATATATATATGAAACCTTATGTGGACAATCTTCTCATATTGAAAGATTTGAAGATGTAGATATAGTTTTATTTACAAGTCCATCAACAGTTAGAAATATGATTTCTATGGTAGGTATAGATGCTATAAGAGAAAAAAATATTATAGCTATAGGTCCTATTACAGCTAAAGAATTGGATCAAAACAATATAAAATGCAGTATTTGTGATGAATATTCTATGGATGGTATAATAGACAAACTTTTAGAAATTAAATTTTAGATATTAAGCAATAATAACTAAGTCACTAGACTACAAATAAAGTTTTTGGCTTCAACGGGGGTTTTTACCTTCATTAAAGCTTAGAAAATAGTCATCTAAAAGAAGTGTCTGTTTTTTACTTCTATTTTTAATTAAGATGTAAGTAAAAAACAGGTAATAATTAGATAAAGTATTTGTAGTTTATATATAAATAAATTCAATTAGCTTAGGCTAGATATTAAAAGGAGACGAGAAAGTATGTTTAGAAGACACAGAAGATTAAGAGAAAATGTAGCAATTAGATCTATGGTAAGAGAAACTGTAATTAGAGAAGAAGATTTTATATATCCAATGTTTGTAGTAGAAGGAGAAAATATTAAAGAAGAAATATCTTCATTACCAGGAAATTATCATTATTCTATAGATAGATTAGAAGAATTAGTAGATGAAGTAAAAAAATCAGGAATAAAAGGAATAATGATATTTGGTGTACCAGATCATAAAGATGAATGTGGTTCAGCAGCTTTTGATGATAATGGAATAGTTCAAAAGGGTATAAGAAGATTAAAAGAATTAATGCCAGAATTATATATAGTTGCAGATGTATGTATGTGTCAATACACAAGTCATGGACATTGTGGAATAATCCATGGTCATAATGTGGACAATGATGAATCATTAAAATATTTAGCGAAAATATCTTTATCCTATGCAAAAGCTGGAGCAGATATGATAGCCCCTTCAGATATGATGGATGGAAGAGTTTATGCTATAAGAAAAATATTAGATGAAAATAATTTTAAACATATAGGAATAATGGCATATAGTGCAAAATATTGTTCAGCTTTTTATGGTCCTTTCAGAGAAGCAGCTAATTCAGCACCACAATTTGGCGATAGAAAGACTTATCAAATGGATCCAGCAAACGGAAGAGAAGCTATGCTTGAAATAGAAGATGATATAAATGAAGGTGCAGATATAGTAATGGTAAAACCAGCTCTACCATACTTAGATGTTATAAGAATGGCAAAGGATAAATTTAATTATCCATTAGCAGCTTACAATGTAAGTGGAGAATATGCTATGGTAAAAGCAGCAGCAAAACAAGGCTTAATAGATGAAAGAAGAGTAGCCCTAGAAATGCTAACATCTATAAAAAGAGCAGGAGCAGATATAATAATAACTTACTATGCTTTTGAAGCAAGTGCATGGTTAAAAGAAGATAGAAAATAATATTTTAGAATTATAAATTATACAGTGTGCAGAAAATTTTTATTCTTACTTTAAAGGAGATTTGAGTATTAGAATAGGTAGTCATTGGACAAAGTTTTGAACATACAAAATTTGGATGATTAATTTGTAGCCATGAGTGAAATTTTTTTCATCCCATGAAAAAAATTTCACTCTGTACTCTGAATTAAGGGGTGTTTCATGAAAAGTATAATAGTATCTTCAAATAGTAGTGGCGGAGGAAAAACCACAGTGACGTTAGGTCTTATGAAGGCTTTAATTAAAAAAGGATATAAAGTTCAAGGTTACAAAGTTGGTCCTGATTATATAGATCCAGCCTTTCATTCCTACGTAACAGGAACAAGTTCTAGAAATTTAGATTTATATTTAATGGGAGAGGATGGAATTAAAGCATCCTATAGCAGAGGAAAAGGTGGCTTAGGTGTAATAGAAGGGGTAATGGGATTATATGATGGAAAAGGTATAGATACAAAATATTCCACAGCCCATCTATCAAAAACATTAAATTTACCTGTGGTTTTAGTATTAACTCCAAAGGCTCAAAGCGCAACCTTATGTGCAGAAATTATGGGAATATTAAATTATGAAAAAATAAATATAGTTGGAGTAATTTTTAATAAAGTAAGTGAAAATTATTATAAATTACTTAAAAGATTAGTTGAAGAGAATTGCAAATTAAAAGTATTCGGATATGTACCAAAGGAAGAAAAATTAGAATTAAAAAGTAGACATTTAGGTCTTATACAAAGTAGCGAAATAAAAGATTTAGAAGAAAAAATAGATATATGTAGTGAATTGATTTTAAAACATGTAGATATAGAAAATTTAATAAATCACTTTAAAGAAACAGAAAAATATAAAGATAAATTTTACTTAGAAAACAGAAATCTAAATATAGGTATACCTTACGATAAAGCTTTTAGTTTTTATTATAAAGAGAATATACAACTATTAGAAGATGTGGGGAACATAAAATATTTTAGTCCTATGAAGGATGAAAAATTACCTGATGATTTAGATTTTTTATATATAGGCGGAGGCTATCCAGAAGTTTTTATAAATGAATTAAGTGAAAACAAATCAATGCTAAATAGTATAAATAAAGCATTAAATAATGGACTTTCATGTTATGCAGAGTGCGGAGGTCTTATGTATTTAACAGAAGGTATAGAAAATTTAAATGGAGATTATAAAGAAACTGTAGGATTTTTTAAAGGTAAATGCCACATGACTAAAGGACTGCAAAATTTTGGGTATGGTGAAATGAAAATAAAAAAAGAAAATAAAATACTACCTAAGGGTTTAAAAATTAATTGCCACGAATTTCATAAATCCTATGTGGATTTAAAAAATGAAAAAATATATGAACTTACTAAAAAAATATATGACGATTCCATAAAAAAATGGAGCTGCGGGTATATAAAAAATAATACATTGGCAGCTTATGCTCACATACATTTCTTCGGAAATATGGATTTTGTAAGAAGTTTATTTGATAGATAAAAATTTTAAAATATGAAGTCTTAGAATATATCATAATTAAATAGAAATATATTATAAAAATGAACTTTTACTTAGATTATGAAAATAGAGATCTGATAAAAAGTGGAAGTGATATGATGGGGTTATTAATAGAAAGTATTATTTTATGTTTAATTTTTTTTGTGATTTGTTTTTTAGGAACTGGAAATGATGAAAAAAATATAAAAAGTTTTGAATCATATCCAGATGAAATACAAAGCATAATAATCAACAATGATAGATTTAAAAATAAAATTGTAATGAAAAGTCCATATATTTCTTTTATATCTAATGTTTTTATATTTTCTATAGTCTTGTTTATATGTGGGATTATTATAAGAAGTGATAGTTGGAAACAAAATTTTTTAAATATTTTAATTCTAGGAGAAGTCCTTAACGCTTTTGATTTTTTCTTTATTGATATGATTTGGTGGAGAAATACAAAGAGAGTAAGATTTAAGGGAACAGAAAAATTAGATAGTATATATAAAAATTCTGAAAAGCACATTAGGTCATTCTTGAAAGGAATTGTTGTTTTTGTGATTGTTGGGGTAATTGATACAATAATTTTGTTTTTTATTTAATAAATTTTAATTTATAGTGTATTTATTTAATATGTTTAAGCCTTAGGGGCAGGGAGGTAGAGTTGTGAAAGATTATATAAAAAAACCAATGGACATAGAAAAAAGAAGCTTTGAAATAATAGAAGAAGAGATGGGAGAATACAATTTTTCAGATGAAGAATTAAAGATAGTAAAAAGAGTAATACATACTACAGCAGATTTTGAATATAAGGATTTAATTTATATAAAAGAAGGTGCCGTAGAGGCAGCAAAGGAGATTCTTAAAAAGGGTACAAAGATTTATACAGATACAAATATGGCTCTATCAGGTATAAATAAAAAAGCCTTAAAGGATTTAAATTCTACAGTTCAGTGTTTTGTATCAAGAGAAGATGTAGCTTCAATTGCAAAAGATAGAGGCATAACAAGATCAATGGCAGCAGTAGAGCTAGCAGCAGAAGAAGGAATAGAGTTCTTTGTTTTTGGAAATGCACCAACGGCATTATACAAGCTTATGGAACTTATGAAAGAAGGAAAAGCAAACCCAAAATTCATAATAGGAGTACCAGTAGGCTTTGTAGGAGCAGCGGAATCAAAAAAAGAACTAGAAAAATTAGATATACCATTTATAACTATAAAAGGAAGAAAAGGTGGCAGCAACGTAGCAGCTTCCATAGTAAATGCACTAATGTATATGTTAGTAGAAAGATAAAATCTTTCCCCGGGGAATATAAACAAATCATGAACATGATTTAGTTCGAGTTGTTTATTCATGATATGAAATAAAGTAACTGAAATTTTGAAAATGTGGATAGAGGAAGTGTTCTTTGAAAACCTAATAAGATGGTGTTTAAAAACAAAATATATAAGTTATTAGTGAATATATATAGAATAAATGTTATATAATTTTACTATAGTTAAATTATTGAGGTGGTATATTTTAATATCTTATAAATAATTTTAAGCTAAAAATTAAGGAGGTAAAATTATTATGAAAGATAAACGATTCCAAGCTGTATCTACTCAAGGAACTATAGAAAGTTATAGGGTAATAGTTGATAAAAAAACTGGAGTAAATTATCTATATGTTAGTAATGGTGCTTCTGGTGGATTGACTGTACTATTAGATTCAGAAGGTAAACCAATTATAACAAGAGATGAATAATCATTTTAAAATCTAGCAAGAATTATTATTTAATATAACAATTTAGAAACACATAATTTATTTAATAAATGGTTTAATCATAAATAAAAGTATTCAATAATAACTAGCAAAGAAAATAGTTTATAGTATTAAAAAATAAATAATTTGTGTAAGCACCGCATTATTCAAATATGAATTTTGGGATGCTTTTCTTTATAGAAATTAAAATATAATGTGGAATTTATAACATAAGGAAAAACAAATCCAAAATTTAAAATAGGAGTACTATTAGAATTTATAGGATCAAGGAATCTTAAAAACTAGATAAACAATTTAATTTATAACTATAAAAATAAGAAAAGTAGACAGTAATGTGTAATATTATATAGTAAAGCTACTAATATATATGATGGTAAAAATGTTATAATATAGTAAAGTATAAATTGATAATTTAAGAGGAGGGCTTCAAATGAGCATTGCTCTTTGGATTGCAATAGGTGCTGCTATTTTAGGTGGTATTGTTGCCAGCAATAAAAAAAGTAACAAGAAATAAAATATATTGATTGTAATTAATTAAAGTGGATATATAAGTAATAATTACCCATAGTTAGTATGGCCAATGATGGTGAAGATTAATTATACTTGTGCTAGGAGGCGTGATGTTATGTGTAGGAAGTATCCTGATAAAAATACAGCAATAAAAGTTCTTGAACAGGCAGAAAAATTAAATCCAGGACCTTGGAAACAGCATTCTGAATTTGTGGCTTTGGCTTGTAAAAATATTGCAGATCATTGTACAGATATTGATAGTGATAAAGCATATGTTTTAGGATTACTACATGATATAGGTAGACGAGTAGGAGTAGTCTCAGAACGACATATAGTTGCGGGATATCAATATTGTATGGAACAAGGTTGGGAAGATGTTGCTAAAATTTGTGTTACACATTCATTTATAATACAAGATATTGATTCAGCAATAGGAAAATGGGATGTTACAAAAGAAGAATATGAGCTTACTAAAAATATTATAAATTCTGCTGTTTATGATGATTATGACCTATTAGTACAATTAAGCGATGCATTAGCTTTATCCACAGGATTTTGTTTACTTGAAAAAAGGTTTGTTGATGTTGCTTGTAGATATGGTGTAAATCAGTATACCGTTGAAAGGTGGAAAAAAACAATAGAAATAAAAGATTATTTTGAAAAGAAAATAAAATGCTCAATTTACGATGTACTTCCTAATGTTAAAGAAAATACTTTTGCATAATATTTTAAATTGTCTATTAAATTATTGAAAGCTAATGAAAGGACTTAGTGGTAAATGTTTGAGGACGAATATATTATAAGGCTTATAAAAACTGGAGTAAAAGCAGCTGTTGCTCTTTTTGCAGGAAAAGATGCTATAAAAAGTGATATTGATACAAAAAATTATAATATGACTATTTCAGAAGATGATTTGTTAGAGGTTATGATAAAAAAATATATAAGAGAAGGCAAAATTAATGAAGCGGAAAATATTTTATTTGAAGTTATAGAATCTTGTAAAACTGAAAAGAATTTAGAAATTGGATTATTTTTCTATAAAGAACTTAGTAAATGGGACGAGGCCAAACTTCAAAAACATAGTTTTTCAAAATTTGAAATACAACAAGGACTTAAAGATGTACAAAAGTTGTATAAAAAAGATTAGTTAATAAAACTAAGAGTAATGAAGAAATAAAAAATAATAAATTTAAAAGGAATATTGATATTCTAGTAGCTGTAAGGTGTTTAATATATGTAAATTTAATTACATAAAGGAGACTACAAATGAAAATAAAAGAGGCTGAATTGTTAACAGGATTATCTCAAAATACGATTCGTTATTATGAGAGTGAGGGACTAATTTCTGTTAAAAGAAATTTAAATTCATATCGTGAATATGATGAAGGTAATATTAGTAAACTAAAAAAGATAAAAATCCTTAGAAAACTAGATGTGTCAATTGCTACAATAAAAAAGCTTAATTTAAAAAAAATTTCTTTGCAAGATATTTTAAATGGTAAAATTAAAGAAATAGATGAAAAAGAATTAAATTTAGAATGTAAAAAGGGCATTATAGAATCAATATTAAAAGAAATAAATAAAAATCCTAATGTTGATTTAGCTAAGTATTGTAAAGATTTTGAGTACATTGAAAGTGATGAGTTTACTGAGACTTTAGATGAACTTAGAGAACTAGGAGAAATTTCATTGGCTCATCAGATTTTAATAACTTTAATGTTGAGTGGACCATTTTTATGGCTTTTTATCAATATTAAGAATAGTAATTATGAGTTTATTGGTATAAATAGTATTGCATCAATAGTAAGTACAGTATTACTTACACTGTTATGGAAAAGTTTTTTAAAACAGAAGAATAAAAAGGTAAAAGGTACAGGTTTAATATTATTGAATATTGTTTTTGCAATAGTTTTATCCATAGGAATTTTTGTTTTTATATCAAAATTGCAACAATTTATATTTGTACCCAAAGATTATTTAATGTTTAAATTTAAGCCTCCTTATAGTTATTTTATTTTCTTCTTTGAAATAGAAATTATTATTGTTTTTATTTTTATGATATATAGGAAAATAAAAAATATAGAATTGAAGTGGTCTGAGTGCTTATTTAAATTTTTAAAGAAAAATATTTTTTTAACTATTAGTTTAAATATTGCTTTAATGTATATATGTGTTACTAGTGTCATTGTAGTAACCAAAGATCAGATTAAGGACTATAATTTTTATAATCCAAAGGGCACTATTTATTCATATAATGATATTTATAAAGTCCAAGCTGGATTTAAAGGTAAAAGATTTAAGATTTCTAAGGGCCATGCAGGAGATTTTTATTATATTATTAATTTAAGGGATGGTAAAAAAATAAATCTTTATCAAGCGAATAGTCCTTTTGAAGATACTTATTTAGAACTTGAAATATTTGATAATTTGATTATGAGGATTAGCAAAATACAAAAGGCATCATCAAAAGAAAATTATCAATTTTGTGATTTTGATAAAAGGTATATAGATAGATTTTTAAGAATAATTGAAAATAGATAGCAACAATATAGTTCTACTGAATGCTATAAGCAAATAGTTTTATTGATAATAAGATTAAAGAATGTGACTATCTATAATAAAAGTTAATTTGTAAAAATGATTCGTGGGGGAATAAAATGAATAAAAAGATAATGGTATCAATAATTTTAATTTGCTTAGTTGTATGTGTGGGATATTTTACAGAAAGACCATACAATGCGCAAAATCAATCATTAGGACCCCAAAAAGTAGTAGAAAATTATTTTAAATATTATAATGAAAAAAACAAAGAAAAAGTTCTTACTACTTTAACAAAGTGGCATGATAGTCCTAATGTAGTTTGGGGATTTGAAGATTTAAAATGTAAAAAATAAATACTATAAAAGAAGAAAAAGATTCAAGACATAAAGAAGCTTATATTAAATATGGTAGGGGAACTATAACTGGGGCAAAAGAGGAAAATATTATAATTTATAAAGTTGATTATGAAGTTAAGTATAAAAAAGGCGCAATTACACCAGAGGAGAGTGGTGCACATCAAACATGGTTTACTCTTATTAGAAGAGATAAAACTTCACCTTGGTTAATTGATGAAATAGGGGAAGGTTAAATATTTATAAAAATCTGGGGGAGAGATATGGATAACTACATTATTAGAGAAAGCAGTAGTGAGGAGTCAGATTTAATAGTAGACAGGCTAGTCGAATATAATTTATCAAAAGTTCCTGTTAAACAAGAAGATACTTTTTTATGGATAAATAGAGTTGTGGAAGATACAAAGGGAGAAATAATTGCGGGAATACTTAGTAAAATTTATTGCTGGAATTGCATGTATATAGATGCTTTATGGGTTAAAGAGGAATATAGAAAAAATGGATTAGGTACAAAACTTTTAAAAGAAGTAGAGAAAATAGCTAAAGATAAAAATTGTAATTTAATACACTTAGATACTTTCGATTTTCAAGCTAAGGATTTTTATATTAAGCACGGATATGAGATTTTTGGAATATTAGATGAATGTCCAGAAAATCATAAAAGGTATTTCATGAAGAAAAATATATAAATTATAATCATTTGTTAGAGAATAATCTACCTTTATTTATAATATCTTGGGATACAGAGGATTTATATAGAAAAGCACTAACAAAATGTTCAATAGGAGATTATGCATATTTAGTTGAATATTTAAGATCTCTTGAGGATTTTAAAGAAGTAAATAAAGAATTATGGGATTTTTAAGATGAACAAGATAAATAAAATGATTAATTTGTAATATATCCTTAATGAAGTTTTCAAAATAATATATTTTAATATTGTTAATAGTATATAATAATGCTAATAGCGAAAGAGTATAAAATTTTTTATAAAAGATAGTAAAATTATTAATACAGAAAATAGAAAAATAAATGCATCAGAGATAATAAATAGAAGGAGTGAATTTAAGTGGATAAATTCATAAAAAATATAAAAATATCTAAGAATATAAAAAACTCAATTTATTATAAGCTTAGGCATGAATTTTTATATCATTCAAATAAAATAGAGGGAAGTACATTTACTACGGAATCTCTTGCATTATTATTAGATAAAAATGTTGTTGAAGGTAAGCACACATTAGATGATGTTCAAGAAACTGTAAATTCAGCTTATGTGTTTGATTATATTATAGATACTATAGGTGAAAAGATTGATATGAGATATATAAAATACTTACATAGCATGTTAAAGCATAATACAACAGATTATGAAAGGGGATTTTCAGGGGTATTTAAGAAAATACCTAATACTATTTTAGGAACTAATGTGCAACTAGCTCAACCTTATGAAGTTGAATATAAATTAGAAGATCTTATATCATGGTACTACCAAAATAAAATTATGAATTTAGATATAATAGCAGAATTTCATTTTAGATTTGAAATGATTCATCCATTTCAAGATGGTAACGGTAGAATAGGTAGATTTTTGATGTTAAAGCAATTGTTAGAGAATAATCTACCTTTATTTATAATATCTTGGGATACAGAGGATTTATATAGAAAAGCACTAGCAAAATGTTCAATAGGAGATTATGCATATTTAGTTGAATATTTAAGATCTCTTGAGGATTTTAAAGAAGTAAATAAAGAATTATGGGATTTTTAAGATGAACAAGATAAATATAATTTAAAATAAAAGTAATATAATGAAATTAGTGAGGTGCACGGAGAGATAAGTATGTGGATTAAAAGTAATTGTGACGGGCAAAATCCAACAATAGTAAATTGTTATAAATTCTATATTGGAAAATGCTATGGAATGAAAGATAAAAAATACGTTTTAAATGGTGTTGCTAGCCATACATTTTGGGGAGAAGATGCTCATCAAATAGCCTATTTTCCATCAAAGGAAGAAGCAACAGCTGCATTAAATGAAATAGTCTCTTTTATAAATATAAGCCCTAATGGGGTATTTGAATTTAAAAAATAAAGTAATAGATTGGGGGTAAAAAAAGATATGTTAGATTTATTAAAACAAAGAAGAAGCATAAGAAAGTTTGAACAAAAACCAATAGAAAAGGAAAAGATAGAAATTTTAAAAAAGGCATTACTTTTAGCGCCATCCTCTAGAAATTTAAAACCTTTAGAATTTATATTTTTAGAAGATAAAGAAATTTTAAATGATATTTCAAAGTGTAAACCTTATGGAGGAACTTTTATAAAAAATGCTGCTTTAGCAGTAGTTATATTAGGTGATGAGGATAAAAGTGACGTATGGGTAGAGGATGCATCTATAGCCTCTATAATACTACAACTTCAAGCAGAATCTTTAGGTTTAGGATCTTGCTGGTCACAAGTAAGAAATAGAAAATATGATGATAATAAAATGGCAGAGGATTATATAAAAGAAAAGCTAAACATAAAAGAAAATTATAAAGTGGAATCTATAATAGCCATAGGATATAAAGATGAAACTAAAGAACCAATAGATGAAGAAAAACTAGATTTTAATAAAATTCATATTAATAAATTTATTTAAGAAAAAAGTATATACTTAGAATTATTTCCATATATTTTTTCTAAAAAACACATTTAGATTAAAAATTTATAACAAAATAATAAAGTTATATAAATGCATTTAAACATAATGAGTATTTTATAATAAAGGAGTTATAAAGTATGAGTGATGAAAGACAAATTAGAATAATAGAAGTGGTTCCACATAATCCAGAATGGAAAATAAAATACCAAAAAGAAGCAGACAAGATATATAACATAATGAAAGAAGAAATAGTTAAAATTCATCATATTGGCAGTACATCTATTGAGGGAATATATGCAAAACCTGTAATAGATATATTGGTAGAAGTAAAAGATATTAACAATGTGGATAATTATAATGAAGAAATGAAGTGTTTGGGATATATTGCCAAAGGGGAATACGGAATAAAAGGACGTAGGTTTTTCTTAAAAGGTTTGTATAACAGAACTCACCACGTTCATATATTTCAAAAAGGTGATTTTGAAATAGAAAGGCATATAAACTTTAGAAACTACATCAGAGAACATAAAGAAGAAGCTAAACAATATGAAGATATAAAGAAAGAATTAGCCTTTAAATTCAGATATGATATAGATTCTTATTGTGAAGGAAAGGACAGCTTTATTAAAGACATAGATAAAAAAGCTAAGATTTGGGCAGAGGAAAAATAATAATGAAAAATGTTTTTTCAGGGAAAAGAAAAAAGCAACCCATAATATTAACAAAATATAATTTGGAGGGTTTATGCTAGATTTATATGTAAATTGTGATGGAAAAAAATTAAGATGCGGATATACTACTGGTTCTTGTGCAGCTGCAGCTGCAAAAGCAGCTGCTATCACTCTTTTTTATAATAAAAAATTAAAAGAAATGAATATAGATACTCCTAAGGGGATAGAAATCACTATTCCCATTGAAAAAATAGTACAAGATGATAATTTTGTAGAATGTGAAGTTATAAAAGATGGTGGGGATGATGTGGACATAACTCACGGTATAGAAATATGGGCAAGGGCAGAAAAAAAATCTAGTGGATATACTTTAAAGGGTGGAAAAGGTGTTGGAGTAGTTTGTGGTGATGGATTATATGTAAAAAAAGGAGAACCAGCAATAAATCCAGTACCACGCTCCATGATAGAAAAAGAGGTTACATCAGTAATACCAAAGGATTCTGGTGTGGAAATAACTATATTTGTTCCAAAAGGAGAAGAGATAGCAAAAAAAACTTTTAATCCAAGATTAAATATTATAGGAGGAATATCTATATTAGGAACGACAGGAATAGTAATGCCTATGTCAGAAGATGCTTTAAAAGCCTCCATAGAATTAGAAATAAATCAAAAAACATGTAATGGTGAAAAAGAATTAATACTTTTATTTGGTAATATGGGAGAAAAAATGGCTAAAGAGCTTAATTTAAATAAAGATAACATGATTATAATGTCCAACTATGTAGGGTTTGCCCTCAATTGTTGTATGGCAAAAAAATTAAATAAAATAACTATAGTAGGACATATAGGAAAAATATCTAAAATAGCTTCAGGATGTTTTAATACTCACAGCAGAGTATGTGATACTAGGTTAGAGACATTGGCGCTAGAACTAGCTCTTATGGGATATGATAAAGATTTAGTAACTAAAATATATAATCAAAACACCACAGAGGGTGCAGTGAATTTATTAGGAGAAGGCTACGAGAAACTCTATAAAAATTTAGGAGAGAAAATAATAAGAAAAATAGAGCAATATACATATGATTCAATAAAAGCGGATATTGTAATGTATTCTATGGAAAAAGGAATACTATACTCTTCCATAGAATAAGTGAAGCCAATATAATTCTTAGATTTTAGCACATATTATTTAATTTAGGAGAAGTTTTATATAAGATTAAATCATAATCCTTTAAATAAATATAAAAAATTAAAAGTATTATAAAAAGAAAATTTATAAAAAACTATCTACCGTTCAATATTCAATATGGACGAGGGGGAAATTTCGATGAATACTATACATAAGAATTTACAATTTAAAAAGATTTACATAGTAGGCTTAGGGCCAGGACATAAAGATTATATGTTAAGTGGTGCCATAAATAATTTAGAAAAAGTGGACATAATAATAGGTTTTAAAAGAGCAATAGAAAGCTTAGATTTTATAAAAAACAATAAAAAAATAGTAAATAAACTAAGTGAAATATTAGATTACATAAAAGAAAATAAGGATAAAAAAATATCTATAGTAGCCTCTGGAGATCCTTGTTTTTATGGTATAAGCAACTATATTAAAAATAATTATGAAGATGAGATAGAAGTAATTCCAGGCATAAGCTCTTACCAATATATGATGGCAAAAATAAATGAAAGTTGGCAAAATAGTTTTTTAGGAAGTCTTCATGGAAGAGAAGAAGAATTTATAGAAAAAGTTAAGGGCTATGAAAAATCTATTTGGCTTACAGATAAAAAGAATAGTCCAGATAAATTATGTAAAAGATTAATAGAAAATAATATAGAAGCAGAGGTAATAGTGGGAGAAAACTTATCTTATAAGGACGAAAGGATAATTAAAGGTATACCAGAGCAATTAGAAAATATGAGTTTTGGTGAGCTTACAGTAGTGTATATAAGGTCCAATTCTGAAATGAATGTTTCAGATTTAATATAAAATGTGCAAATTCCTTATTTAGAGCACGGATGAGAGAGTACAGAGTATAGATGAGAAGATTTATATTAGGGGATGAATAATATGCACAGAATATTAGGAAGTATAATGATACTACTTGGTGGAGTAATCCTTATTATTTTCAGTTTTTATAATAATCATAAAGGAACAATGAAAATAGTTAATAAGGATAATAATAGGTTTAAAAAATACCTTAAAGATAAAAAATTATTAAATTTAATAATGGGATTTTGTTTTGTTATATTGGGGACAGTTTCAATTTTAAATATATATAATGGTGATTTAATTTGGATTATAAGTTTAATTATTCTATTTTCTGATAGAGTAATAGAATTTATAATTAACAAAAAGTATGAGGAAATAAGTTAATATGTAATGTTCTTATATTATAAAGTGTTTTTTAAATCTAGGTTTTAAATAAATGTTTAAAGCTTGATATAATATGTACAATAGTAAGTAGTGTGCATTAATAAGGGAGATAATATGTATGATAAATATGTTATTTAGTCTATATAACTTTCATGAAAGTTGGGCAAGAGATATAGTAACAAAATATATAAATTCTAATGACAAGGTTTTAATAATTCCGTTTTCATTTGGTGATAAGATAGGTAATAATAAGGAGTGGCAGGATTCGTATAGTAAGGGAAATGGTAAATGCTATGAAAGTATTGTTGCACCGTTTGTGAATTATGGAATTAAAGAAAAAAATATAAATTGGATAAATTATTTTGAAGATACAAAGAAAAATGCTAAAGTTAAGATAAAAGATAGTAATATTATATTTTTTACTGATGGTTTACCAGATAAAATGATGTCACGATTAATGGAGTTTGATTTAATTGATATCATTGAAAGTTTTACAGGTATTATTATTGGTAGTAGTGCAGGAGCAATGGTTCAAATAGCAGAATATCATATTACTCCAGATAAAGATTATAATTCATTTACATATAATTTAGGATTAAGTATGATTAACAATTTTGATATTGAAGTGCACTATGAAGGAACTGAAGTGCAAAATAAATATATAAAAAAGGTGTTCTGGGAGAAAAAGGATAAAATATATGCAATTACAAATAATGGTGGAATGGTTGTTGATAATGGAAAAATTATTTTATTAGGGGATACCCAAACATTCAGTAAACAATAAGATATAATCTTATAAAGTAAATTTCAAAACTAGAAAGATAAGGAGAAAGCAATGAGATACATAAAAGATGAAGAATTTATAAGAGGAAGTTGTCCTATGACTAAAGAGGACATAAGAATTCTATCCATAGCGAAGATGGATTTAGATGAAAATTCGAAAATTTTAGATGTGGGAGCGGGAACAGGCAGTATAAGTATACAAGCAGCTAAAATATGTGCAAAAGGAAATGTCACATCTATAGAAAAAGATAAAGAAGCTTTAAATATTATGAAACAAAATAAAGAAAAATTTAATTGTAAAAATCTAAATATAATAGAGGGCGAAGCTTTAGAAGTAGAAAAAGATATAAAAGATAGTTTTAATAGTATATTTATAGGCGGTAGTGGAGGAGATTTAGAAGAAATAATAAAAATTTATTCCAAAAAGCTTTTAAAAGAAGGAACAATGGTTTTAAATTTTATAACTATTAATAATTTATATACAGCTTTAGAAACATTAAAAGAATTAAATTATAAAACAGAATGCATTCAAGTTTCTATAAGTAAATCTAAAGGTAAATCAAATATGCTTATGGCTAATAACCCAATATTTATAATAATAGCTACTAAATAATGAAGGAAAGTTTAATTTTTAAAATATATATAGTAGCAAGAATTATGATATTGTGGAAATTATTTTTAGTCGATTGTTAATAATTGAAGTAAAAAGATTGCCTAAACATAATGAATAATAGCAGTTAATTACAGTAAAATATTAGAATATATATTTTAAGAAAGGACTCTGATTAATGAGATATACTAAAAAAATGCCTTGTACAGATAAAGAATTAAGTAAAAAATTAATATCACAAGGATGGACAAAGTTAAAGGAACCAAACAATTTAGTAATAGCAATTTTAATGTCTATACCTTTTATGATAATAAATGCACTAATATCTATATTTATTTCATATCATTTATTTCATCCTTTAAAAGAGTTTTTAATTAGTGAGAAAGGATTTAAACTTCAATTTACAATAAAGCCATCTATATTTGTATATATTATTATAATATTTTTATTTATGACAATACATGAATTTATTCATGCTTTTTTCATACCTAATGTACTGAAATCAGATAAAACATACTGGGGCATTAATGCTTTTTGTGGATTCGTTTTTACTACTGAAAAAATTAAAAAGGTAAGATTTATAATCATTTCTATTATGCCATTTATTTTGTTATCAATTATATTACCATTTGTTTTGAACATATTAGGATGGCTAAATTGGTTTACTGTTTTGTTATGTTTAATAAATTCAATGGGTTCCTCTGTGGATTTATTAAATATTTGTTTAGTGGCAATCCAAGTTCCAAAAGGATCGTATATTATAAATAATGGTTTTGAAACATATTTTAATTAATTTTAGAAATATAAAAGTCTCTTACTCGGGAAATGGAAATAGCAATAAACTTTATTTTAGAGTTGAAGATTATGATAAAATAATAGAAATTTTAAATAAAAATCTGCTTAACAATGTAATTACTATTGACTATGATTTGAATAATTAATATTAAAGCATGTAAAATAAGCAGTAATAGTAATTTTATATCAATTATTTAATATTTAAAGGAGGAATTAATGTTGAAATCAAAATCATGGATATTATGGGGTGTAGGTGCAATTTGTCTTATAGCTGTAGGGATGATGAGGCTTATTGATAAGAAATATTTAAATGGAGGTATTTTTATAGCTTTAGGAGTTTTATATATTGTATTTAGCATAATTAATTATAAATTTGCTATTAAAGCTAATGAAACTATACTATCTGATGAAGAATTAGAAAAAATAAATAATGAGCTAAGAGAGCTAATTAAGGAAAATAAAACTACTGAAGCAATTAAAAAATACAGAACTGCTACTGGAGCAGATTTAATTAAAGCTAAAGAATATGTAGATTCTTTAATGAAAGAAGAAACAAAATAGATAAATAATAAAAATTATTTTAAAGGTTATAAGTTAAGGAGTTAAAATATGAAAGATATACATAATAATATGGAATTTCAAAATAGAGATTCAAATAAAAAATATGGAACCCTATATGGAATTGGAGTAGGTCCAGGAAATGAAGATTTATTAACCATAAAAGCTGTAAGGATTTTAGAAAGTTGTGATGCAGTTATAGCTCCAATAGCAAGAAAAGATGGAGAAAGTATAGCCTTAAATACAGCAAAGAATTTTATAAATACTAAAGCAGAAGTATATCTAAAATATTTTCCTATGAAAAAAGAAAAAGAAGCAGAGATATATGAAAACTATAGATTTATGGAAAAACTATTATCAGAGGGTAAAAATGTAGTATTTCTAACTATAGGAGATTCGTTTGTATATAGTACTTATATATATTTATTAGAATATATGAAAAATCATAATCTAAATATAGAAACAGTGCCAGGTATAACTTCTTTTTGTGCAGCAGCAAGCTTAGCGGGACAAACTTTAGTTATAGGAGATGAACCTCTTTTAATATTGCCAGGAAATAGATTAGATTCTATAAAAGATGAAAAATATTTAGTAATAATGAAATATTATAAGAATGTAGAACAAGTTTTAAATAAGCTAGATGAAAAAGGCTTTAAATATGTATGCGTAAAAAGAGCCTATAGAGAAGGGCAAGAAATATTAAGAACAAGAGAAGAAATAATAAATTCTAAAGACTATATGTCTATTATATTAGCAAGTAAAGAATAAAAATGTATTTATAAATTATAAAATTATTCCATTTCTTATTTTTATCAATATTATATAAAAAAGGTATATTTCTATGAGAAATAGTTAATATAGTTTGGACAATTGTTAGGAGAGTATACATGAAATTAAAAAAATTAGAAAAAGAAATTTGGAGGTTGTATAGTGGAAAGTAAAGTATATTTTATAGGCGCAGGTCCAGGAAATCCAGATTTAATAACAGTAAAGGGAAGAGATATTTTAAGTAAAGCAGATGTGGTTATATATGCAGGTTCTTTAGTAAGTAAAGAACATTTAAACTACTGCAAAAAAGATGTAGAAGTTTATAACTCAGCTTCAATGACTTTAGGTGAAGTTATTGAGGTTATAAAGAAAGCTAATAAAAAAAACAAATCCATAGTAAGATTACATACAGGAGACCCATCAATATATGGTGCTATAAAAGAGCAAATGGATGAATTAGATAAATTAAGTATATCTTATGAGGTTGTACCAGGAGTAAGTTCATTTGCTGCAGCAGCAGCGGCTATCAAAAAAGAATTTACACTACCAGGAATAAGTCAAACAGTAATACTTACAAGAGTAGAAGGAAGAACACCAGTACCAGAAAAAGAAGATTTGGAAGTTTTAGCAAGTAGAGGAGCATCTATGGCACTATTTTTATCAGTAGGTATGATTGATAAAGTTGTTTTAAAATTAAGAAAAGGTTATGGAAAAAATGTTCCAATAGCAGTAATTCAAAGGGCTACTTGGCAGGATGAAAAGGTAGTAATAGGAACTTTAGACGATATATCTAAAAAAGTTAAAGAGGCTAATATAACAAAAACAGCTCAAATATTAGTAGGAGATTTTATAGATTGCAAATATGATAAAAGTCTACTATATGATGAAAAATTTACTCATGAATTTAGAAAAGGAATCCAAAAGTAATATTTGTATTCAAAAATGAACCATGCAATTTTCTCAAGTACAAATAAGAAAGGGGATGTTGCACTGAGAATAAGTCATACAATTATTGTATATAAAATTCTTAATGCGGCAGTTCCTTTAATATAAGAATGATATAAATAGATGTAACTATGGAAAAGTATGTAGAATGCACAGGTTTTATGTTTAATATAAGAATTATATAAAGATAGAAGGTGGAAATGTCATAGTTAATACTGAGATTTTCAAAAGAAATGAAGTAGAAAACCAAGAAGAAAAAATAAAAATATCTATAATTAATGTAACTAAAATAGGAAATCATATAGCATACAAAATTAAAGAAAATATAGAGGCAGATTTATATTCAAAGTATGTTATAAAAAACTTAGAAAATACTCAAGAGAATATTATAAATAAAGATCTTTCTTTAAAAAATAAAAGTTCATATTTATTAGATAGTGAAAATCGTATAAAAAAACAAAATTTTAATTTAAAAAAAATAGTAGAAAAATCTTTTACAGAGTATGATGCCGTAATATTCATAAGTTCTACAGGTATAGCAGTACGATCTATTGCACCATTTATACAAAGTAAAGATAAAGATCCAGCTGTTATTGTAATAGATAGCACAGGTAAATATGCTATAAGTCTTTTAAGTGGGCATTTAGGTGGAGCTAATAAATTAACAGAGAAGATAGCTAAAATTATAGGGGCAGAGCCTATAATAACTACTGCTACGGATAATTTAAATATTAAAGCACCAGATATAATAGCAAAAGAGAATAATTTAGTAATAGAAGATTTGAAAAAGGCAAAGGATATAGCAGCATTACTTGTAAATGAAGAAAAAGTGGCTTTTATAGATGAGGATGACTTAATAGATTTTCCTAAAGGTTATATTTATAACATTGAAGATACTAAAGGACTAGTTATTGTAACAAACAAACTACATATAAATGAGGATTCCTTTAAAGATGAGAATTTTTTTAAGGAAGATAAACAAATAATTCTACAGAACGTAGATGAAAATAAACATATAATATCACAAAATAAAAATAAATATAGAGAAAAAAATTTAACTTCGGAAAAATCAGAAGAAATATTAACATCACAGAAAGTTGATAAAAGAACAAATCCTGTACATGAATATGTACAGCTTAAAATAAAAGATGAATATTTACAAAGGCAAAGCTTAAACAATAAAAGCTTAAATGATAAGTGCATTTTAAAATTAATAAGAAAAAATATAGTTTTAGGTATTGGTTGTAGAAAAAATTATGATGAAAATACTATGAAAGAAAATGTAATAAGAGTTTTAAAAGAAGAAAATATAGATTTAAAAAGTATAAATTCTATAGTTTCTGTGGAAATAAAAAAAGATGAAAAAGCAATAAATGAACTTTCAAACTTTTTAGAATGTCCATTTATAACTTATAGTGTAGATGAAATAAAAAAAATAGAACATAAATTTAAAGGTAGTGATTTTGTAAGAAAAACTATAGGTATAGGTTCAGTATGTGAGCCGTCTATAGAATTGAAGGGTGCAACTATCATTAAAGAAAAACAAAAGTTAAATGGCATGACTTTAGCTATAGGAGAATTGTCTATTTGATTATAAATACATGATTATAAACTATATTGTTTTATATGTATTTTTATATAAAATAAGGAACATTTGGCATTTAGAGTGAGTTTTTGTTTTAAACAAGTCTTAAAATCATTTATCCATAGACATAGATATTTTTAGTCCAATTTTTAAAAAATGAGAATATTAAAAAGTGAAGAGAGTTACGGAATTAAGCATGGCAAGGGGATTAGTACGTTGTACACTAAATATGAAAAGAGGTGAGAATTTAGTAGGGTTTACACTTTTAATACATGATTTCAAAGAAAGATAATCAATAAGAGGGTATTAATAAAATCTTACTAAATAAAATATGGGAAAACTTTATGTAGTTGGTATAGGACCAGGAAGCCTAGAACACATAACAATAAAGGCTAAAAAAGTATTAGAGAAAAGTGATATAATAGTAGGCTATTCAAAATACATAGATTATGTAAAACCTCTTATAGAAGGAAAAGAAATATATACAACAGGAATGAAAAAAGAGGAAGAAAGATGCCAAAGGGCATTAGATTTAAGCAAAGATAAGGTTGTTTCGGTAATAAGTACAGGTGATGCAGGAATATATGGTATGGCAGGACTTATATTAGAAATGAACAAGGATAAGAACTTGGAAATCGAAATAATTCCAGGGGTAACAGCATCTACTGCATCAGCATCAATAATAGGAGCACCACTTATGCATGATAATTGTAATATAAGTTTAAGCGATTTGATGACACCTTATGAACTTATAAAAAAGAGGGTTAAGTTAGCATCAGAAGGAGATTTTGTTATATCCTTATACAATCCTAAAAGTAAAGGAAGACCACATTATTTAAAGGAATGTATGGAGATAATAAAAGAATATAGAAGTAAAGATACTCCTATTGCAGTGGTTAAAAATGCATTAAGAGATTGTGAAGAAGTACGTCTGTATACTTTAGAAAATTTCACAGATGATTTTGCGGACATGTTATCTACAGTAATAATAGGTAACAGCAGTAGTTTTGTTAAAGAAGGAAAGTTTATAACAAGAAGAGGATATAAAGTTAATAAAGATTAACAATATATGATATGTAGGAGAGATTAAATGATAGCTTTAATATTGGGAACCTCAGAGGGAAGAGAAATACTTTCCCTATTAAATAAGTTTACAGATGACATTTTAATATCTACAGCTACGACTTATGGTGGAGAAATTTTAAAGGATTACAAATATAAAAAATTAAATACTAAACCTCTAAATAAAGATGATTTTCATAATATGTTAAAAGAAGATAAAGTAAATATATTAATTGATGCTTCACATCCTTATGCTTTAGAAGTAACTAAAAATGCTAGAGAAGTATCAAAAGATTTGGGCATAAAATATATAAGATATGAAAGACCATCTTCAGCAGCGGAGTTTAAAGGAAATGAAAAAGTGGTATTTTTAGAGAATTATAGAGATTTAAAAGATGCCTTAAAAAATATAAAAGGAAATGTATTAAATACTTCCGGTAGTAGAAATATGGGTAAAATTTTAGATTTGGAATTAGAAAATAGAATAATACATAGAGTGCTCCCATCTGTAAAAGTTTTAGAAGAATGTTTCAATTTAGGAGTAAAAGTAGAAGATATTATGGCTATAAAAGGACCTATAAGTAAAGAATTAAATAAAGCATTTATAAAGGATTATGATGCTAAAGCATTAATATTAAAAGATAGTGGTCCACAAGGTGGTACAAGAGAGAAAATATTAGCTTGTTTAGAGTGTGATATATATTCTTTAGTAATAACAAGGAAAAAGATAAATTACGAAAGAGAATTTCATGATATAGAAGAGCTGGTTGATTATATAAAATCAATGATCAATTAATAAAGAATTTACAAATATAAATTAAATATTTGGGGGAGTATGCTGTATAAAAGTTTTAATATAGTAAAATGTATAAATTGTATATTAAAGATAAAATATAATCTTGTAAGATATATAATAAAAAAATTTTATTAATTCAAATTAATCAATATATTAAATAGAATTTTTGAGATATAAGTTAGTATAATAATATTATTGGATGGAATCAGGAGGAAAATATGGATAGAAATAAAAAAGCTATATTAGTGGTGAGCTTTGGTACTAGTTATGAAAATGCATTAAAGGATTGCATAGAAAGTACAGAAAATTTTATAAAAGAAAGTTTTAAAGATTATGATATAAAAAGAGCTTTTACTTCTTATATGATAATAAATAAAATTTTAAAAAGAGATAACATAAAAACAAATAAACCTATGGAAGCATTGGAAGAGCTTAGAAATGAAGGATATGAAGAAGTTATAGTTCAAGCTTTACATATAATGTTTGGAGAAGAGTATGAAAAAATAGAAAAGGCTGTTTCAAAATTTAAAAGCGAGTTCAAGGTACTAAAATTAGGAAAGCCTTTATTGTTTAAAAATGAGGATTATAAAATAGCTACGAAAGCTTTAAAAACTCAATTACCTAAATTAGACAAAGAAGAGGCTATAATACTTATGGGACATGGAACTGAACATCCAGCAAATGCTGCTTATTTTCAATTTGATTATTATTTAAGAGAACATATAAACCCTAATATGTATCTTTGTAGTGTAGAAAGTGATCCATCAATAGAATCTGTAATACCAAAATTAAATAAATCAGCAGTAAAAAAAGTTTTATTAATGCCTTTTATGCTAGTAGCTGGAGATCATGCTAACAATGATATGGCAGGTGAGGATGAAGATTCATGGAAAAGTATTTTAGAAAAAGAAGGATTTAAAGTAGATTTATATCTAAAAGGATTAGGAGCTAATAAAGAATTTCAAAAAATATATAGAGATCATATAAAAGAAGAAATCGGTCAATAGAAATATTATTATAATATAAGGTTGTTTTATAATAAGTAGAATTTTATTAGTATAAATGTTATTGTGTTAATAGAGATAAAAAATGCATTAAAGATATTATTGAGGAGAATATTTCATGGAAGTCAGAGCCAAATATCCAGGGAGTTTTGGAGAAATACTTCAAGGAAATTTAGGGGAAAAGCCTGTATTGGTTTCTTCCCCTATAAATTTATACACATGTGTTAGATTGTTTGAAGGTAAAAATAAAAAAAAGTTTTATAGAAATATTAAAGCAAATAAATTTATAAAAAATATACTTACAGATTGGAAATACGAAGATTACATAAATACTATTCATGTAGAAATAAATAGCAGAATTCCAAGAGGAAAAGGGTTAGCTAGTAGTACTGCAGATTTATGTGCTACTTATAAATGTTTAACTAAACTATTTAAAAAAGATTATTCTATAGAAGAATTACAAAAGCATTGTTTAATCATAGAACCTACAGATGCTATAATATTTAATGAATTTACATTATTTGATTATAAAAAAGGAAGCTTTAAGGAAAGATTAGGTCCTTATATAAAATTTTATATATTGGTTTTAGAAGGAAATAGGATTATAAATACCATAGACTTTAATAATAAAAATTTGGAAAAGATGACTTCAATTGAGGATTTAATACCAGATTTAAAAGAAAGTATAGAAAAAAGAAATATTAAAAATATATCAGAAATATCAGAGGAAAGTATAAAAAGAAATTTTAATAGATTACCTTATGATTATTTTAATATGGTAGATAAATATAAAAACACAACTGCAGGACTAGGTATAATAGGTTGTCATAGTGGTGACGCTTTAGGTATTGTGTATGATAATAAAGAGGATTTATTAAAGGCAGAAAAAAATATTATAGATATAGGAAATCTAAAAAAGTATACTTTAGAAACAATTTTAAATGTTTAAGATATGTGAAACAGTTTTAATTTTAAAACTGCAAATATAAATAATACATTCATAAAGCAAATCATTTTGCTAAGCAGTTTTAAATTTGGCTCCATTAAAAATTTTTTACCCAGTAGAGGCACCTTCCTTGGCTTCGCTACTGGCTCCTCACGTCTTTTGAGGAATTACAAAATTTTTTAATTCCGTCAAATTAAGAACTATTAAAGCTCATTCACATGTTTATTACATATATTATTCATATTTACTATATTAAAAGATATCCTTATTTATAAATAATATTATTACAGGCTGAAATATAAATATTAACAAAAAGGAGGGAGAATTTGGTGAGAAATTATGTGTAAATATAAAATTATCAACAATCTAAAAATAAAATATTGATAATTTATAATATATTTTCTCACTAAAGATAAATTATGAAAGAAGAAAAAGGATACATACAAGTTTACACAGGAAACGGTAAAGGAAAAACTACAGCAGCTTTAGGAATTTCTTTAAGAGCAGTTTGTTCAGGAAAAAAAGTTTTCTTTGGACAATTTACAAAAGGAATGAAATATAGTGAATTAAAAGCGCCAACTATATTACCTAATTTCACTATGGAGCAGTTTGGACGAGATAAATTCATATTTGGAAACCCAGAAGAAGAAGATATAAAATTAGCAAAAGAAGGACTAAAAAAAATAGAAGAAATATTAACTTCTGGAGATTATGATTTAGTTGTTATGGATGAAGTTAATATAGCTTTATATTATGGATTATTTACAGTAGAAGAAGTAATAGCTGTAATAGATAAAAGAAATCCAAAGGTAGAAGTTATATTAACAGGAAGATATGCTAAAGAAGAGATAATAGAAAAAGCAGATTTAGTAACAGAAATGAAAGAAATAAAACATTATTATGAAAAAGGAGTACCTGCAAGAGTAGGAATAGAAAGTTAGAAAATATACAAATTTATATTTTAGTACAAGTATACGCCTTTAAAATAGTAACGGATATAGGTGGCGGAATTAATTATAATAAAAAGAATTAATTGAAGAAGATGCTTAAAGATATTAAAGTTATAATTATTATAAATAATAAGCAGAGAAGTAATTCGTTTTAATGTGCAGGAATAGGAATACCAAGGTTCGCTTATAATTGGAAGCTTGCAAAACAATAAGAGAATTATAAAAATGGGGGTATTAATTCTCATGAACAGTTCAATAAAATATAAATTTAAGGATTTGGATATATTCTCTAGTCTTAAAAATAATGAATTAGATATGCTAACTAATAAATCTAAAGTAATAGATTTAAAAAAAGGAGAAATTTTATTTTATGAAAGAGATTCTGTAAATGATGTATACATAGTATTAGAAGGAAAAGTTACTTTGTATAGAATTTCAGAAAATGGTCAAAAAAGAGTAATATTCATAATAGATAAGGGTAAATTTATAAATGAAATTATACTAGATAAGAAACCAGCATCTATATGCTGTGAGGGATTTGAAAATAGTAAGGTTTTATCAATTAAAAGAAATGATTTATTATATATGATGGGTGGAAATTTTGAATTTACTCAAGAAGTGATGTTTTCAATGACTAATAAAATAAGAAGGATGTATAGACAACTAAAGAATACAGTACCTCTTAAAGTAGAAAAAAGAGTAGCAGCCAAGCTTTGGAAATTGGCCAAGGACTATGGCCAGTGTGAAAAAAATGGAGAAGTCATAAAGTTAAATATAACAGTTACTTATCTTTCAGAAATGTTAGGAAGTTCAAGAGAAACTATATCTAGAGCATTAAAAGAGTTAAAAAACAAAGAACTTATATATTATGAGGGTAAAAAAATAATAATTAAAGATAGAGATAAATTATCAAAGTTTTTTAAGGGTATGTGATTTTCATCACATACTTTTTTTTGTATGCCCTGTAAAATGATTATAAGGAATAATAAATTATTAAAAAATGAAGGGAGATGTTGGATCATGTATAGTGAAGAAATTAACAAGATTAGTAATGTAGCAGAAAACAAAAGGGACTTATTAAGAAATAATAGAGTAGGCTATTTAATATCTTCTGCTCTTGCAGGAATATATGTAGGCATAGGCATTATACTCATATTTACATTAGGCGGAAATTTAGAAGCTGCTAATTCTCCTTATGTAAAGCTTATCATGGGCTTGTCTTTTGGCATAGCTTTAAGTCTTGTTATTATGGCTGGATCAGAACTTTTTACAGGAAATAATATGGTTATGACCATAGGAACATTAAATAAAAAGACTTCATGGAAAGATACCTTAAGCATATGGAGTTTCAGTTTTGTAGGAAATTTAATAGGATCAATGCTTTTAGCTTTAATATTTGTTAATGCGGGATTAGCAAAAGGAGCTGTAGGTAAATTTATTTTAAAAACAGCAGAAACAAAGATGACACTACCTCCTATGGAGTTATTTTTAAGAGGGTTGTTATGTAATGTTTTGGTTTGTTTAGCTGTATGGTGTAGTTTAAAAATGAAAGAAGAGGCAGGAAAACTCATAATGATATTTTGGTGTTTATTTGCCTTTATATCATCAGGATTTGAACACAGTGTGGCAAATATGACGTTGCTTTCTATAGCTTTATTTATACCACATGGAGCTCAAATATCCGTAAATGGAATGGCATATAATTTGATTTTTGTTACTTTAGGAAACATTATAGGCGGAGCATTATTTGTGGGAGCAGCCTATTATAAAATATCAAAAAAATAGTTTTAAGAGGTGAAAATAATGGGTTTTAAATTTAAAAAAGAAAGTTTTAACAAGGCTTTAAAAAACTTAAAAAAAGATTTTAAAGTTTATGCACCAACTACATTAGAAGGAAAGGGTACATTTTCAGATACAGATTCTATAAGATATAAAGAAATCTCATCTGTAGAAGAAATAAATTTTAAAGAAAAATCTAATTTTTCATTTAAAGAAGTTATACTACCAATAACTCAAACATTATTTTATTTTACAGAGGATAATTGGATTGAGCCTAAAACAGATAAGGAAAATATACTTATATTTTTAAGAAGTTGTGATTTACATGGATTAAAGCGTATAGATGATATATATTTAAAAAATGGATCTGAAGATCCTTATTATAAAGCTATAAGAGAAAGAGTTAAATTTGTTGTTATGGGATGTAGTGAAAGCTTTGAAAACTGTTTCTGTGTTTCTATGGGAACTAATAAATCAGAAAATTATAATCTAGGAATAAACATTAATGAAGAAAGTGTATATGTAGATATTAAAGATGATTCTTTAGAAAAATATTTTAATGAGGTACAAGTAGAGGAAAAACTTGAAGTAGAACCAAGTTATGTTAAAGAAAACAAAATCAAAGTAAATATATCAGATAAAATAGAACTATCTAAAATAGTTAACTTAGATTTTTGGAATGAATATTCCCAAAGATGTATAGCCTGTGGAAGATGTAATTTTGTTTGTCCAACCTGTACTTGTTTTACTATGCAAGATATATTCTACAAAGATAATGATAAAGCAGGAGAAAGAAGAAGAGTATGGGCTTCTTGCCAAGTAGACGGATATACTAATATGGCTGGCAGTCATGGATTTAGAATAGACAAGGGTCAAAGAATGAGATTTAAAGTTATGCACAAGGTAAATGATTATAAAAAAAGATTTGCATATCATATGTGTGTAGGTTGTGGAAGATGTGATGATATTTGTCCAGAATATATATCTTTCTCAAATTGCATAAATAAACTTTCAAATTTAGTAGAAGAGGTGAATTCTAATGACTGCAAATAATGTATATATGCCTTTTAAATCTGAAATATTAGATATAAAAAAACATACAGATATAGAATATACTTTTAGAATGTCCTATGAGGGAGAAGTAAAACCTGGTCAATTCTTCGAAGTATCCTTACCTAAGTATGGGGAAGCTCCTATATCAGTGTGTGAAATAGGAGAAGGATATATAGATTTAACTATAAGAAGAGTAGGGGTAGTTACTGACGAAATTTATAACTACAATATCGGACAAAGTTTATTTTTAAGAGGACCTTATGGGAATGGATTTGACTTAGATAATTATAAAAACAAAGAAATAGTTGTAGTGGCAGGTGGTACAGGAGTGGCACCAGTTAAGGGAATAATGGACTACTTCTCAACAAATCCTAATGAATGCAAAGGATTTAATCTTATAGTAGGATTCAAAACTATAAACAATGTATTATTTAAAGAAGATATAGAAAGATGGAAAGAAAATATTAATGTAACTGTTACATTAGATGTAGCAGAGGAAGGTTACAAAGGAAACACAGGTCTTGTAACTAAATATATTCCAGAATTAAATATAAAAGATAAGGAAAATGTACAAGTTGTAGTAGTAGGACCACCTATAATGATGAAATTTGCAGTAGCAGAGTTTTTAAAATTAGGAATAAAAGAAGAAAATATTTGGATATCTCAAGAAAGAAAAATGTGTTGTGGACTTGGAAAATGTGGTCATTGTAAAATAGACGATACCTATATTTGCCTAGACGGTCCAGTTTTTAATTATGTAAAGGGAAAAACTCTTATAGATTAGGGAGGATTTTAAATGGATATTAATACTAAAGACATAAAAAAGAATGCATTTAGAGTTACAAAACAAAGAGGTAAAACAGCTTTAAGAGTAAGAATTCCTGGAGGGAACCTGCCAGTAAAGTGTTTTGCAATATTAACTAAAATAGCTGAAGAATATGGTAATGGAAAAGTTCATGTAACTACAAGGCAAGGATTTGAAATTCCAGATTTAGATTTTAATAAAATGGATGAAATAAATGAGTTAATACAACCGGTTATAGAAGGATTAAATATAAACCAAGATGAAGTAGGAAAAGGATACTCAGCAGCTGGAACTAGGAATGTAACTTCTTGTGTTGGAAATGAAGTTTGTCCTTTTGCTAATTATAATACTGTAAAGTTTGCTAAAAGAATAGAAAAGGCGATATTCCCTAATGATTACCATGTTAAAGTAGCCCTTACAGGATGTCCTAATGATTGCATAAAAGCTAGAATGCACGACTTTGGAATATTAGGAATGACAGAACCACAATATGATAAGTACAGATGTGTAGGATGTCAAGCCTGCGTTAATAATTGTAAAAAAAGAGCCACAGGAGCGTTAAGATTTGAAAACTTTAAAGTTATAAGGGATCATGAAAAGTGTATAGGATGTGGAGAGTGTATAGGTAAATGTCCAACGGGAGCATGGACTCGTAGTAAAGAAAAATATTATAAATTAGCCATAATGGGGAGAACAGGCAAGAAAAATCCTAGACTTGCAGAAGATTTTATAAAATGGGTAGATGAAGATAGCATAGTAAAAATAATAGTAAATACCTATGAGTATATACATGAATATATAGATAAAGATGCTCCGGGTGGAAAGGAACATATAGGATATATAGTAGATAGAACAGGATATCAAGAATTTAAAAAATGGGCATTAAAAGATGTAAATTTAAAGGAAAAAGCAGAGTTAGCTGAAAATATAAATTGGAGTGGAATAAAGTACAAATAGAATTTTTTTAGAGTATCTAAAACAAGGTACTCTATTTTTTATGTAGATATATAAATATTTATTATATATTGAAGGCAAAACTTTATTTTTTCTTTATAGTTACTTAAAGAAAAACCTCTTTTTAATGTTTAAAATTAAAGAGAGGGAGATGATAAATTTGATAGAAATGAGAAATTTATATAAATCATTTATTCAAGGAAACAATAAACAAAAAGTTTTAAAAAATATTAATTTAAAGGTGGAGAAAAATGATTTTATAACCATTATGGGACCATCAGGTGGAGGAAAATCTACACTTTTATATACTTTAGCATTACTTTCAGAACCTAATTCAGGTGACATTCTATTCAATAATAAAATTGTTAATTTTAAAAATGACAAAGAAATAGAAAAATTAAGACGAAAAAATATCGGTCTTATTTTTCAAAATCATAATTTGATAAGTTGCTTAACAGCATTAGAAAATATTATTATTGCAATTGACTCAAAGGAAACTTATAAAGAAAAAAAGGAAAAGGCTGAATATTTTTTAAGAAAAGTTGGTTTATATGAAAAAAGAAATGTTATATCAACAGCTCTTTCAGGGGGAGAAGCACAAAGAGTAGCAGTAGTAAGAGCTTTAATAAATAATCCTAAAATAATTTTTTGTGATGAACCTACAGGAGCTTTAGATTCAGCTAATGGAAAAAAGGTAATTTCTTTATTATTAAATTTAAGAAAAGAAATAGGGTGCGCTCTTGTGATTGTAACTCATGATAAAGAAATTGGAAGACTGGGTGAAAAAAGATTTTTGCTAAAGGATGGTGTAATTAATGAAGTGGTTTGATGTTTTTAAATTATATAATTTAAAGAAGCTAAAAAGTGAGAAAGTAGTTTTTACATTTACAGCTTTATCAATTTTTATTACCACATTAATTTCACTATTAGTACCGCAAATTACAAAGAATACTAAAGAGATAATGGACAATAGCATTAAACAACTAAACGGCGGAGACATTATGGTTCAAGTACAATATCCTTCTGAAAAATTTAATGACGAGATAGAATCTTTAAAAAAAGAAGGATATAAAGTAGAAGCTCAGCAATTAACAAATGGTTACTATAAAAATAACAATGGTAAAAAAACTATAGGAAAATTAATTTCAGGCAAATTTAATATTGGTAAAGATGAAATAATTTTATACAAAGCAATAGCCAATAATATTGAAGCTAAAGTTGGAGATAAAATAGAAATAGAATATCCGGGAATAGGAACTAAAAGCTATGTAGTTAAGAAAATTGAAAATATGCCCTATGGAGTTGATAATGATTCAAAAACATTAGGTTATGGAAAAATATTATCTGATAAAAATATGAAGATAAAAAATCAAGGACTAATGTTTATTAATGGTGATAATAGTGGTAATGATGATAATGGTGAGAAATTAAAAGAAAGATTAAAGAATATAGAAGATGGATATGTATATTCTTCTTTGAAGGATAAAGAGAAAGCTGTCCGAAATGATGTAGACAAGGAAATTATGTCTTATAGTGTAATAACTGAAATGGCTTATATGTTATCAATAATCACAATAATTACAACTACTATTATGCTCTTATTAAGAAGAAAAAAGGATTTTGCAATATTAAAAATGTTATCTATTGGGGATAAAAACTTAAAGAAAAGTATGTTACTAGAGGTATCATTAATAGTAATTATTCCAGTAATATTAGCAGCTATATGTTCTTTTAAATTAAGTACAGTTATTTTAGCTCTTAACGGTACTAATGAATTAATAGGTATAAGTGAAAAAACTGTAATTATATTTAAAGGTGTTGTTTTTAATTGTGTTTTATTCTTTTTATTTTTAAATATAGCACTTATGATGCTAAAGACTATAAAACCACTTTCTATTATGAGAGAAGATGAATTTGAGGTAAAAAAAGCAAGAAAAAAAATTATTATTATTAGTGTAATATTTGTACCTATAGTATTATTTTTTTATTCTTTATACGTTGGAAGATTAGCAGCATTTGATGGAGGATGTTTTATATTGCTGTTTATAGGAGTATTCTTATTAATAACCTTATGCATACTAAAGCTTATAACCTTAATTCCTTTTAAAAATAATGTTTTTCTATATGGATTTAAGAGCATTGAAAAAAATTTTATGTCCTTTACTATGATAATTTTAAGTATAACAATGACTATTGTATTTTTACTTATAGGGTTTACTTTAGATAATACAATAAAATATAGCATGAATAAAACAATAAAAAATACTTTGCCTTATGATCACATTTTAATTCAAAGGGCTGGTAGTGATTTAGAAAAAATTTTATCAAGTAATTCTTATATAGATAAGTATAGTAAATTTTATAATACAAATGGAAAAGCAACTAACAGTAATATTAAATCTAAAGCAATAACAATATCTGAAGTTAAAAAACAAGATTATAAAGCCAAATATAAAATATTAGAAGGGGAAGATGTTTTTCAAGGCAATAAAGATCAGGTTGTTATTTCTAATAAATATAAGAAAATAAATAAGTTAAAGGTAGGAGATTTTATTAATATAGAAAGTTTATCTGGAAATTTTCAGTATAGAATTAAAGGAATTTATGATGGTGGAGAGTTTAATTCTCAAACAATATTAAAAGAGTATAGTGGAATAGGAAAAGAAAATATAAATTATATAATAAAAAGTAATAGTGATAAATGGATGAATCATATAAAAGATTCTTATATTGTGTCAGTAGATTCTCTAAGTAATAGCATTTCTTCTATGCTTAAAAAATCATTAGATATATTTAAATATCTTTGCTTTTTATGCATATTTTCATCTTTGTTATTTAATATGAACATGGTATATATGAATTATATAGGAAATAAGAAAGACCAGACTATATTAATTGCCTTAGGAATTGGAAAGAGTTTCTGTATGAAATATGAACTATTTAAGTTGGCATTATTAGTAGTAACAAGTACAACAATGGCATTTGGAACATATGCACTAGTGTTAAAGACAACACTAAAATTATTTCTAGACTCAGACACTTATATATCTTTTTTATATTTATTTGTTTCTATGGGGATTTCTACAGCATTATCTATTATAACTTTTAATTTACCAATAAGAAATTTAAGAAAAAAAATATCCCTTGAGTTGTTAAGGGAATAGAAATTGTTGTATGATATATTTATAAACAGAGTTCTTGGCTTCAGAGTGAGTTTTACTCCCACTGAAGCTTATTAACAGAATTCTTAGGGGTTTTACTCCTTAGAAGTCGTTATCCTTTAGGAGAAATCGTTATCCAGGGACGTAGCCGCTCTTTACTCTCACTCTGAAGAAAAGCAGAGAGTCCAAATCTTCGATTTGGTGCGAATCGCTTTCATAGAGTGCGATGGGAGCATTAGAGCGGGTAGTCATCGGATAAAATATAGGGAGAGTAATGAATATGGAGAAAATTTTAATTATTGATGATGATGAAGATATAAGAAATATGCTTAAGAATTATTTAGGCAAGGAAGGCTATGAAATTTATACTGCAAAAAACGGAGAAGAAGGTATTGAACTATTTAAAAGCTTTGAAATATCAATAGTCCTTATAGATATAATGATGCCAAAAATAAATGGTTATGCTACCCTTTGTAAGCTAAGAGAAATTTCACAGGTACCAGCAATAATGATAACAGCTAAAGGGCAGCAGTCTGATAAGGTGCTCGGCTTTATAAAGGGATGTGATGATTATTTGGTTAAGCCATTTGATTTAACAGAACTTTCTTTTAGAATAAGAGCAATACTAAGGAGATCCAATGTAACTCACAAAAAAGATAATGATAAAATTTATATTAATGATTTAGAAATTATAGTTGAGGAATTCACAGTATTGAAAAATGGACAAAGATTAAAATTAACAAAGAAGGAATTTGAAATATTAGTTTTATTAGCGTCAAACAAAGGGAAAGTTTTTTCACCAAGTGTGATCTATGAAACTCTGTGGAATGATTCTTATATAGAAAATGATAATTCAGTTTTAACCCATATAAGAAATTTGAGAGAAAAAATAGGTGATAGGGCTAAGAATAGTAAATATATTAAGACCATATGGGGAGTGGGATACAGCATTGAAAAAGATACTTAAATTAAGGGGAGAAATGATAGATATTGCTATTATATCAGTGATTATAGCCTATATGAGTGTGATATTAATAAATAATTTAACAAATATGTTTACTAAAGAACAGCAACAAAATTATATTAATGAAAATAAAAATAATAAAATAAGTCATATGATAGATGAGTATAAAAAAAGAAATATTGATGATTATAAGTTAATAGATACTATAAACAAGTGGAATGAAAAATATTCTAATATATATTTAGTTGATTCTACTGGGAGGGTTATAGCTTCTAGAGAAAAGGGAATAAAAAATATAAATTTAGATGAAATTAAAGATAAATCAGTAAGAAAATTAGAGGGTAAGAATGTATTTCAAACTTGTAATATTATAAATGTAGATTATGAAAAGAAGATAGTTTATTATTCCATTTATTATGCAAATGATTCTCACAACGCAGTGTATATATTAATAATGACCCTAGTTTTATTTATTATACTTACTGCTGGAAGGATAAAATATATTGGAGAAATAAACAAAGGAATAACAACTATAGCTAATGGAGATTTGAAAAAAAGAATTAATATAAAATATAAAAATGAACTAAGTGAATTAGCTGAGAGTATAAATATAATGGCTACTAGGTTAGATGAGGAAGAGCATAAAAAAAATGAGTTCATAACTAATATTTCTCATGATTTAAGAACACCTCTTACAACTATTCTTGGCTATACAAAGATGATAGAAGAATCAAAGTATGAAAATTTAGAAGAACTAAATAGATATATACATATGATAAATAAAAAAGGAATATATTTAAAATCATTATTGGATGATTTCTTTACTTATTCAAAATTAAATTCAAATGATATAAAAGTTGAATATTCTAATATAGATTGTAATTTATTTTTACAGCAAATTATTGAAGAAGAAAAGATAAATTTTATGGAGAAAAATTTAAATTTAAAGTTATTAGGTATAGAAAATAAAGTTTATATTAATGCGGATGGAGAACTAATGGTGAGAGCTATTTATAATTTACTATCAAATGCATTAAAATATTCTAAAGAAAAAACTGAAGTTAAAGTTATTATGGATGAAGAAACTTATAATAAAAAATCCTATGTGACTATTAGTGTAATAAATAATCCAAAAGAAAATATAAGTGAAGAAGAAACAGAAAAGCTTTTTGAGCGATTATATAAGAGAGAAAATGAAAGAAATAGTGAGGGCAACGGATTAGGATTAACTATTACTAAAAAAATAATGAATCTTAATCATGGCTTTATAAAAGCAAAAGTTATAAATGATGAGTTAAAATTCAAATTAGGATTTCCTAAAGATAAGAAGATAAGTGAAAATTGTTGAATGTAAATTGAAAATAATCAACAGTTTAAAATCTACACAAAATTTTGTGTAGATTTTTTATATCTAAGTTTATGTAGATTTTTATAAAAACTTTTAAAGTGGCTGTTAATAATATATTATTTTATAGTTATCATAATACAGGGTAATTATATGTTAAGATATGTAATTCCGTAGTATAATATAAGAAAAAAACTTTATAAAAAATTACAAAATATAAATTGATTTACATTATTGCGAAGTAATCCAACAAAATTTTTTTATTAATTTAATTAAGTGAATAATTTTATAATTAAATAGTTTTGAAATGGTTATCTAAGGACAAGCATTACTTTTATTCTTATTTTAAAAAGATTAGATTATTAAAATATGTAGTTCGCATATAAATTAATAAGGTTTAAAAATGGAGGGACTTATATGAAAAAAATACCTGTAAAAGAAGCAATAGGTTCTGTATTATGTCACGATATAACTCAAATAATTCCAGGAAAAATAAAGGACAGAGCTTTTAAAAAGGGTCATATAATTAGAGAAGAAGATGTACCTGTATTGTTATCTTTAGGAAAAGATCACATATACATATGGGAAAAAAAAGAAGGGTATTTACATGAAAATGATGCAGCAGAAAGACTTAAAAATTTATCTGCAGGGGATGGACTAGACTTTTCTGAAGTAAAAGAGGGAAAAATAAACTTTATTGCAAATAGGGATGGAATCTTAAAGATAGATAAAGAACTCTTAATGCAATTAAACTTAATAGATGAAATTATGTTAGCTACAAGACATAATAATATTCCGGTTAGAAAAGGAGATCAGGTAGCTGGTACAAGAGTAATTCCACTTGTTATTGATGAAAAGAAAATATTACAAGCAGAAAAATTAACTGAAGGCAAAAAAATAGTAAGTATTAAACCTTATAAAAAATTAAAAGTAGGATTAATTGTTACAGGAAATGAAGTTTTTTACGGAAGAATAAAGGATGCATTTACACCAGTAATTGAAAAAAAATTATCTAAATATAATTGCGAAATAATAGATAAAACTATATTATCAGATAATCCTGAAATCATAACTAAAACCATAGAAAATTACATAGATAAGGGAGCAGAACTTATACTTTGTACAGGAGGTATGTCTGTAGATCCTGATGATACTACTCCAACAGCAATTAAAAACACTGGTGGACAAATAGTATCTTACGGAGCACCAGTACTTCCAGGAGCAATGTTCTTAGTTGCATATAAAAATGATATTCCTATTTTCGGATTGCCAGGATGTGTAATGTATTCTAAAACTACTGTTTTTGATTTAGTTCTTCCAAGAGTATTTGCTGAAGAAAGAATAACAAAGGAAGAATTAGCTGCCTATGGACATGGAGGATTTTGTACAGGATGTGAAGTCTGTACGTATCCTAATTGTGGTTTCGGTAAAGGATGGTAATAAGGTTTTTATAATTTTTTAAATTAATATGTTTAAAAATGAGGATGCTTTAAAATTATATTTATTTTGAGGCATCCTCATTTGTATTTAAAATTTATATATTGTTTGAGCAAAATTGCATAATTAAAAGATTTCTAATACATACACAGCATATTGTGTTTAAGTAAATATATATCAATGCAATATATTGATATATTTATATTTAAAGATGAATCATGCAATTTTCTTGTTTAGTAAAAAATATATTTTACATAGTTAAATTTTTTATTAATAGCACTGCAATTATATTTAAAAAAATATAAAAAGGTATATAAACTAATGCTGAAACATTAAGAAAAAATAACATTGTGAAAAGCAAAGCGAAAACTAATAGCATTAGCTCAACTAATAAATCAACTTTTAATATTTCAGAGATAAAACCTAGAATAAGGCATATTATTGGATATCCCAAAAATAATAGTGATAAAAGTGACGGATTACTAGGATTATTATTTAAATTTAATATAATAGTTATTGGTAGAATCAGAGAAATAAATGAGATAATTAAAAATATACCATCCTTAGTTAAATTTTTTTTACTAATTTCAAAGCCCATCTAATCATCCCCCTCTTAAAGTAAAAGCTTTACATGCTAATTATACCATTTAATACTTAAAAAGGTAAGTATTGAGAAATATGACGGAATTTAATTATAATTTATTTACAAGATTAGATAAATTATTACTGTTTTATATGATAATATATAAATTGTAATAAAATACAACTAATTATGTGCACTAATTAATTTAAATGTTTCATTACTATGAACTATAAAATGTAAGTTCTTTATATGAACAAAAACACCTACAATTTTTTATACTTAATTTTGTTATAAAAAGAGGATGTCTTAAAATAAAATAGATTTAATTTTAGCTTTAAAAATAAGAAATACATTTACAAACCAAAAGGTTCTATAATTGGTTTTATTAAAATTTATAACCAACATAAGAATATGTCTTTGCTACAAATTCCTCTTCCCCTGTGAGGAATTCGACTGATTTTTAGTTATTACCAATTAAGAAGCATTAAAGTTTAATAATATATTTATTATATGTATTTTTTTCTTCTTATCCTTATCATATTAAAATTAAATCTATTTTGGACATCTTCTTTTTTATTAAATCCATACTAATATAAGAGTAATTTCTACAGAATTGATAGACAATAAGTTATTTATTAGTTCTGATACAAAAGAACTTCTTATAACTGATGTCAAAACCCTATATAACAGAAGAATAATTGGTGCTGATATTAAAGATAATAAATTATATTTATTAAATAAAGATGATGAAAATATAAAAATTGCTAGAGTAACCATATTAGATGTAAGTGATTTAAAACAAATAAAAGAGTTATCTATAGGTCCTGTAAGAAATACAATGCCTCAGGATATATTTATTTATAAATAAATGTAGTTTTCAAAGATAAGAATAATAGCTTAAAGTAAATATTGTAAGTGTGAAATAATAAATTATAATTGGGTTAATTTAAAAGTTGAAGAAATAAATAATTTTATAATGTATTTAATTTTTTTGAGTTATACATTTTCTACAAAAAAAGGAATTGTCCCAAAATAGATTTAATTTTAAAACTAATCTTGTTATGGGACAGCCTTTTTTATAACTATGCAGTTTTAAAAAATAAAAGTTGTATAATTTTTAAGTAATAAGTATTAGCATATATTAAGTATAAATTTAAAATTTATTAGTAGAAAAATTTTTAGTAAAAACATTTCAATAACTATATTTAAATATAATTAGATAAAAACATCATTGTTTTAATGAATAATTATTTTAATTTATCTAATTAAATTATTTTAATAATTTTGTGTAATTTTTAAAGAAGTTTCAAATTTAATATTTAAGCATAACTGTGAAAAATGTTTCTATAAAATTAATTCACATAGGTTATACATTTTTTATGTTAATTATATATAGGTAGTAGAATTTAAAACTTATCAGGATAAAATTCCTTAGCTAATTTCTTTACAGTCTTAGGAACTCTTTCACCAGGATATAATTCTGTTAATTCAATTTTTATAAATTTATTATTACATCTTTTATAGCAGGGCTTGCTTTAAGGTCTTTAACTTTATTTTCAAAAGTTTGTCCACAATTTCCAACAGAATATTCTAAAACCATTATTACATTAGGATTTTTCTTTATTATTTCTTCCATAGATACTTCAGGATAAGTTTTATCTATACTTCCAAATATGTTTTCCCCTTGAGCAAGTGAAATTATTTCATTGCTTATACCTTTACCAATTACTACAGCTTTATCTGTTCCAGAGTCATATCCTAAAACTTTAACTTTCTTATTAACATCTTTAATTTTATCTGTAGTTTCTTTTAATTCTGATTTGATTTTATTGTTCACTTCTTTTGCTTTATTTTCTTTTTCAAATATTATTCCGAGATTATTAAAGTCTTCATATATAGAATCTATTGTTGCATTCCCCTCCCCAAATCTTGAGATATAAGCTTTTATGTTATTTTCATTTAGCCAGTCTATAGTACCCACGCCTTTATCGTTAAAGATACTTCCCCAGCTTATTATAAAATCCACACCATTTGATAGTAGTTGTTCCTTAGATGGGTGAGTTTTATTCATAATTGGAACTTTATAATATGAAGATTTTAAAGAAGGTAATATATTATTTTCAGCATAAGCTTTGCCAGCCATTTGATCTTCCAATCCCATGGATAACATCATTTCTATTATGCAATTTGTTATAGCTAAAGCTTTTTCAGGTTTTTTATCATAAGGCATTGAGAATTTACTAACACTGTCATCATGTCTACTAGTTTATACAAAATCTAATTTTAATGACTTATTATCTGATTGTTCAGTTTTACTATTTTCTTTATTGGTGATAGTATTTTTTGAAGTAGAGCAACAAGTAATGCCTCCTACTAATATTAATGTTGATAATGTCATAGCAATTAACTTTTATTCATAAATAAATCCACCTAAATTATTTACTTTGTTTTACATTAACAGTCAATTATAAAGTGTGCATAAAATATAGTTAATTGTTAACTAAGGAAAGAAATATTACATGACAATATTGATTCTAACATGTACTGTAAAAAAAGGCAAATCATCGCTGTAAAATAAAAATGTTTTTAGTAAAAATTTATTAAAAAAATAAATTAGAATATATTATTAAGTTGAGCAGTCTTTTTAAGTACATATCCATTTTTAAAATCAAGAGTAGGATAACTAACTTTAAAATTATAATTCTCTATTTGTAAGGTTTATTTAAGATTACATTTAATAAGCTGTAAGTTACCCAAACTATAATAATAATTGTTCCAAGAGAAAATATGAAAATTCTTTGGATAAAGAAAAGATAAAAAATCATTATTTAAATGTGAAAATTAGTTTATAAGATTTATTTCAATTTTATATTTAAAAATTAATTAAAAAGATTTAATACAATTAATAACTTAGGAGGAGAAGATATGATTGTTTGGGAGATAAAAAAAATAGTAAAATCAAAAATTGCTTTAATTGCAATAGCAGTATTTATTTTATTAACATCCATAATGGCAATAATAAAGCCAACTTTAGAGGATGAAATAAAGTATACAAATGAACAACATGAAACAATTGTGGATAAGAGATCACCTATTGTAATTGGTAAAGAAAATTTTAATAAAAAAATTGAGGCACTATTAGAAATATCTAAGCATAATGAGAAAAATTCTATAGAAAAGAATATGGTAAAGGATTCTAAAACTAAAATAGAAAATATAAAAAATAATGAATATAAAGAGGTTAATTTTTGGAAGGTATTTAGTTACAGAAGTACTCATCCAGTTGCTAGTTTCTTTATATTGGTAATGATTATGTTGATTGTTAGTAATATTTATATTAATGAAAAGATATCATCTGTAGATAATTTAATTTTATCATCTAAAAATAAATTTAAATGTTTAAATTCAAAAATGTTTTTAGCTATATTAATACCTGTTATACTTTATTCAGCATATTTAGGACTAGAGTTTTTAATAGGTATAATTCAATATGGAACACCGATAAATGGTAATTTACAAGCCTTTAGAATTGTAGATAATTTTATTCTTCTAAAGGGTGCCCCAACAATATTAAATTATGTTTTATTAAAAATTTCTGTAATGTATTTAGTATTAATAAGTATATCTTTAGTTATATTTTTATTTTCATCTACACTAAATAACTCTTTAACAGTAATAAGTTCTGGAGCTATATTTATTGTATTGGGTAAAGTATGCATGTTATTAAAATTTTTACCTAAAAAACTATTAATGATATTGTACAAGGTTAATTATATTGATATGCTTAGTTATTTTGATATAAATATAGGAATGAACTGGGGCAATATATCTATAATGGGTAATAATTTTGATCTTATAAATTTTTCAATAGGAATAGTTGGTTTAATAATACTACTTAGTATTTTAATAATAATAATAAACTTTAAAAAATTTATAACTAATTAAAATATATGGAGGAATGAAAAATGAATAAATTAGAAATAAAGAATTTAAATAAAAAATTTGGAGTAAAAAAAGCTACTGATGATATAACAATAACTTTAGAAAATGGAGTTTATGGATTGTTAGGACCTAATGGAGCAGGAAAAACAACTTTAATGAAACAAATAACAACTTTATTAACACCAGATAGTGGAGAGATAATTTTCAATGGGAAAAATATAAAAGAAAATGAAGATGAATATAGAGGATATATAGGATACTTGCCACAAGATTTTGAAGCATATAAGAATTTTTCAGCTAAAGAATTTTTAAACTATATGGCTGCATTAAAGGGATTAAATAAGAGACAAGCCAGAGATAAAATTGATGAACTTTTACACTTAGTTGGATTATATGATGTTAGAAATAAAAAAGTAGGTAAATTTTCAGGTGGTATGAAAAGAAGAGTTGGAATTGCACAGGTCCTATTAAATGATCCTAAAATAATGGTATTAGACGAGCCTACTGCAGGATTGGACCCACAAGAAAGAAGCAGATTTAGAAATCTTATAGCAGACATATCAAAAGATAAAATAATTATTTTATCAACTCATATAATTTCAGATATTGAATCTGTAGCTAAGGAAACAATAATGATAAAAAATGGGGCGCTTTTAATGCAAGGAACTCATGAAGATATATTACGAGGTATGAAGAATAGGGTATATGTAATAAGAACTAAAGATGAAAGAGAGATTGCACAAATACAACAAAAATATAAAATAGTTAATTTCCAAAGGGGAATAGACCATACTGAAGTTAGAGTCGTGTCAGAAACAATACCTAGTTTTAAAGATGTAGATATTGCTACTCCAAAATTTGAAGATGTATATATGTTTTACTTTGATTTAGAAGATGCTAAGGAGGTTTAAACAATGGGAAGACTTATAAAATTTGAAATGAAAAAAATGTTATTAAGGTTAGGCGTTATAATTCCATGGATTTTAGTAACTATGCTTTCAACAATTTTATTAAACACAGCAGGAAATGATATTGTTGAAATTTATTCAAGTGTGTTTGATAAAAGTTATGGTATAGCTCCATTAATAGGATTATTAACTTATACAATTGTTTCAGGATCTTATACTAAAGAATACGATAATAATATAGTAGGACTTATAAACAGTACACAAAATGGTAAGAAGAATATAGTTAGAGCTAAGTCACTAGCTGCTGGGATAGCCACTTCTATAGTTAATTTATCAATTGTATTAACAATATATTTAAGTGCATTAAGAAAAACTGGTGGAAAAGGGCTACAGCTTCCATTAAAATCATTATGGTATTTTGATAATAGTGGATCAAATATTAAAGTTTATCAAATGATGATAATTATGATTGTAACTGTAATAATAGGATCTTTCATATTTGCACAAATTGGGCTATATTTGTCATCAATAAGTAAATCAGCAGTTATACCATTTATATTTGGTGGATTAATAATGGGAATACCTTATTTGTTAGAAGGATTTCTTGTACGAGCAGGTAACGAGGGAAGTTTTTTAACTTATACACCGCTTTGGGGAATGTATTCTTCTCAAATTGTAAGACATAAGGCTTCTATGGGGATAGCATTAGGAACTTTAGCAGTAATATTTATAATTGCTATGACAGTATTATCAAAAGCGAGTAGTAAGGCTTTTTCAAAATAAAATTAAATAACTATTGTATACCATGCCTAACTGCTTTGATAATAACATTTTTTTATAACTAAGAGCAAAAAGCGAGTTGCCTTTAAATAACTATTTTTTAGACTTTAAATGTAGTAAAAACTTTCTTTAAGCTTAAAGAATATATTTATAAACAGAGTTCTTGGTTTTAGAGGGAGTTTTTACTACCTCTAAAGCTTAGGAAATGGTCATCTAGGGATGTATCCGTTCTTTACTCTCATTTTGAAGAAGTTGGAGTATTAGAGCGGATAGTCATCGAATAAAAGTTTTAATTTTTAAATTTTGATTATAAAAAATATACTAATAACCATATTTAGTTCAGTAATTAGTTCTAAATCCCAATATATTAAAAAGTGTTTATTCCAGCAAGGTATCATCCTTCATTCCCTTACTTGCTGGAATAATAAGTAAAATTTTGATGGGATTAAGAATTAGGAAAGATTATTTAAAGGTTATTATGTATATTTTTTTATTTCCCTATATTAAAATTAAATCTAATTTTGCAAGGAATTATAATTTTTATATTGCTATTTCAGTAAGTTTTGTTACAAAGAATAAAGATTTATAATAGCTATTCTAAATAAGAAATAAAACCTATATGAAATATATTTAAAAGATTTCTCTATAAAAGTAATTATTATACTTAAACCCTTAAATATTTTTTAGAATTTTTTAATAATAAATTGTTTAAGCTTAATATAATTGATATAATATTTAAAATTTTGTTATACTAAAAATAAGTTTGTTATAATAAATTTAAGCTGACACATTTAGCTAATTAATTATTTTGACTTAATTTACATAAGCTAATTAAAACTTAAATCCATGATAAGATTAAAAGAAAAGGGGGATTTATATGGATACAATGCCTTTAAATAATAAAAAAATATTAATAGTTGATGATGAGGAAGATATAGTTAGATTAATAAGAACAGTATTAAAAAAGGAAGGTTTTCAAAATATATATTATGCTACTAATTTAGAGGATGGGCTAAAAGAATTTAATAAAGTAGAGCCAGATATTTTAATTTTAGACGTTATGCTACCAGATGGTGAAGGATATGAATTGTGTAAAACCATAAGAGCTAAATCCAAGGTACCTATATTATTTTTATCTGCAAAGGGTGAGGAAATTGATAAAATATTGGGATTTGCTATAGGTGGAGATGATTATATAACTAAGCCATTTAGCACAAAGGAGTTAGCTTATAGAGTTAAAGCTCATTTAAGAAGATATTCATATGTAGATGAGGTTAAAGAAGAAAAAAATATTTTATCCTTTGGTCCATTTGAGCTAAATATAAACAAGGCAGAGTTTAAAAAAGGTGGAGAAATTATAGAACTAAAACCTAAAGAATTAGCTTTAATAACTTTTTTTGCAAAACATCCAAATCAAATAATAAGTAAAGAAAAAATTTGTGACAATGTTTGGGGAGAAGACTACTATGGGTTTGATAATACTATAATGGTTCATATTAGAAGACTTAGAGAGAAAATTGAAAAAAAACCATCAAGACCGGAGTATTTAATAAATGTTAAAGGTTTAGGATACAAATTGGTGATAAAAAATGAAAAATAATATGAAATGGAGAATCACAGGCAGATTCTTAATAACAGTTATGTGTGTAGTTATAACTGTAGTTATAATAAATATTGTATCTTTAATTGGACTTGCAATTTATAGAAACGTTAATGATATTGGCTCTAAAGAATATAAAATTGAAGACTTAGTTAGAAATTTTTCTTCGAATATTAAAGAGGCAGATAATAAAATATATATCGATGATAAGGGCAAATCTATTTTGGATAGTAACAATGGTTGGATACAGATTATAGATGCTAATAATAATGAAGTTTATAGTTATAAAAAACCTTCTTATATAAAAAATAAACCTACTGCTGCAGAAATAGTAAATTTACATAAATATAAAACTTCTGATAAGGAAAGTGAACTATCTACTAATTTTGTATATGAAAAAAAAATAGGGAATAAAAAATTAACTTATATTATAGGACTTCATAGTAAGGATATAAATAAATATGTAGTTACTACTAAAAATTCAGAAGTAATCCAACTTATAAAATCTGCCACAATAATAATTATTATTGTAGATGGAATTATAGCCTTAATTTTTGGATACCTTTTTATTAGAAAATTGACTAATCCCTTAGGAGAAATATTATTGGGCATAAAAAAATTAGAAAATGAGGAATATGATTTATATTATGAAACTAAAGGAATGTATAATGATTTGTATTACAGCTTAAATAATTTATCAGATAGATTACAAGAAAATAAGAGAAATAGAAAGAAGTTAGATAATATGAGAGAAGAATGGATTTCAAATATTTCTCATGATATAAAAACCCCACTAGCTTCTATCCAAGGATATGCAGAAATAATAAAAGATGAGGATTACGATTTTACTAAAGAGGAAATAGGGGAATACGCTGAAATAATAGAAAACAAATCTAAATATATTAAAGAATTAGTAGAAGATTTGAATTTATCAACTAGATTGAAAAATAATACTTTAATTTTAAATAATGAAAAGGTTAATTTAGCTAATCTAATAAAAAATATTATAATAGACATATTAAATGATACTAGATATGAAAATAGAAAAATAGACCTTCACTGTGATGAAGACAATATCGAAATAAATGGTGATAGAATTCTTATAAGAAGATCTATAACTAATATTTTATTCAATGCCATTGTGCATAATAATGAAGATGTAAATATAAATATTACACTAAAAAAACAGGATAAAATAAATATAATTATTGAAGACAATGGTAAAGGAATAAAAGAAGAAGAGTTAAATAGGATTTTTGACAGATATTATAGAGGGACTAACACAGGAGAGAGACACAAAGGATCAGGACTCGGAATGGCTATATCAAAAGAAATTATTGTTAACCATGGAGGAAATATAAACATTGAAAGTGAATTAGGTAAAGGAACCAAAGTGAATATATTATTGTAAAATAAAAAGTATCTTTAAAGACAATAAAAAATATTGCTTAAATAAGGCTGTTGCACTAAAAAATTAGTGCGACAGCTTTTTTTCTAAAAAATAGATCTCTCACTCGGAAGAGCGGAAGCTTTATGGTAAAATTAATATCTGATCAAATATTAATAACATAATCATATTATATGTAGAATATATTTTTTATATGAAGGGGCATCATGAAAAAATATATTTTAAAATATAAATGTACATTTATATTACATGTGTAGAAAGCTTAGCAGATGTATCATTCGCATTTTTACTTAAATATATATTTGATTAAGGAACTATTGAATTTAATAAAGGTCAATATAGTCTTGATGCTGATATTCTTGAAAAATAAAATTGCAAAATTTATTGTATAAAAGAAGCTAAAATTTATCATAGACCAACCTGTAATCCAATATAATTTTAAAGTTAAAAAAGTAAACTTCTTATACTTTACTTATCCTTATAGAGAGTGTTAATGGACTATGGGCTTACTAAGATAATTAGTTTTAACTTATTTTCTTTCATATATATACATAAGGGTGGTGATATTTATGGAAGAAAAGTCAAAAATACTTATACTAGGGACTTATCATTTTGAAAATGTAAGTGGAAATCATTTAATAGACATTAAAACAGAAGACGTTACTACTGATAACAAGCAAGAAGAAATTAAGATAGTGGTTCAAAACCTATCTAAATTTAAGCCAAATAAAATTGCAGTGGAAGCAAAGAAAGAAAAAGAAACTGAGTTAAATGATATTTATTCAAAGTATTGTGTAAATAATTTTTATCTATACAATGAAACAATAGGACACAGAAGTGAAATTGTTCAACTAGGATTTAGATTAGGAAAGATGTTGAATCATAATAAAATTTATCCTATAGATTATCCAGTAGATCTTCCAGAAAAGCTTTTTGAATATGCCAAACAGAATTGTCCAGAATTTTATGAAGAATTTACAAATGAAATAAATGAGTATGGCATAAAGGAAAATAACTTTATGAAAAATAATACAGTTATTGAAATCTTGAAATACTTTAATGACCCTCATCGAATTGCAAATGAACATAGTAATTTATATCTACGTTTAGCTAAAGTAGGGGCAGGATATACGTATTATGGAGTAGATATGCTACAGAATGGTATAGAAGAAATCTCTATATTTTTGCAAATCTACAGGATATAGCTGAACCAGATGATAGAATTTTAGTAATCTATGGAGCTGGTCATTGCAAAATACTTCAGGATTTTGTATCAGAGTATAATAAGTTTGAATTAGTAGACCCGTTGAATTATTTATGCACTTAATTAATGAATTAGGAAGATAGTTTATTTACAATTCTATTATTAAATAAACTTTTACAACTCAATTTTAAAAAGTAATAAATCTTTCATTCAATACAGGGACGATTAAAACTTATTAAAATAAAAAGTATTTTTAAGAAAAATAAATTAGAATACTTTTATTCAGAGTACAGAGTATAGAGTAAAGAGTACAGATGAAATTGACAATGATAAAATTTCAAAGTATATTTTTATAATCTTTAAAAGGAAATACTAACTTCCCTTGGTTTGAAGAATATGGATATGTGGTTTAAATTAGAGTAAAGAGTACAGTTTTTATTCAGATGAAATATTAGAGATTCTTATTTGTTTTTCCAGAGTATATGAGTTTTTCAAATTATTGTTTGAGTGTCCAGCGAGTTATAGTTTAGAACAATATATTTTAATAAAAAACAAATTTTAATTTTTTATTCAAGATAGGTGCGTTTAAAACTATTAAAATAAAAAGTGATTTTAAGGAAAATAATATTTAGAAAAATAAATAGAATACTTTATTTGTGGATTAGTATATAAGCGTAAAGTAAATAGGACGTTTACTTAGACCTGCGCCACAGGACGTGGCATCAGGTCGTTAGCTTAGATACTAATCCACAAATATTAGTATTCTTTATTTTTATAGCTATTATTGACTAAAATTACCTTTTATTTTAATCTTTTTTACATATTATTTACAACAAGTTAAATAACTTACATTTAATTTATTATTATATGGATTTATATATATATGAGCTTCTACTTCAAAAACTTCTCTAAACATTTCTTCAGTAAATACTTTTTCCACAGGGCCATGAGTAACTATTTTACCTTTCTTCATTACATATATATAGTCACAGAATGTAGCAGCTATATTCATATCATGAAGAGTTGTAAAAGTTGTAATATCCAAATGTCTTAACATATGAATTATTTGAAGTTGATATTTTATATCTAAATGGTTAGTGGGCTCGTCTAATACTATGAGATCTGTATTTTGGCATAGAGCCATGGCTATCATAACCCTTTGCTTTTCACCACCAGATAAGCTTAAAAAACTTCTATTTCCGCATTCCTCAAGTCCTACATTTTTTAGAGATTTTTCTATAAGTTTTTCATCATCCTCATCTACACTTGCAAATCGATTATTAGAAGAGAATCTTCCCATAGCTACTATTTCTTTTACACTAAAATCAAATTCTAATGAATGTTCTTGCATAACTACAGACATAAGTTTAGAAAGTTCTTTATTTTTCATTCCATAGATATTTTTATCATCTATATACACAGATCCTTCTTTAGGTGTTAAATATCTATATATATTTTTTAATAATGTAGTCTTTCCGCAACCATTTGGACCTATTAATCCAACAAAATGGTTTTTCTCTACATTTAAATCTATTCCACGTAAAAGCTCTTTCGAACCTATATCATATTTTATACCTTCTAATTTTAGTTTCATTTACTTACCTCCAAATCTATAGGTACTTTTGTGCATTAAATATAGGAAGAAAGGACCTCCTAGAAATGCAGTTATTACGCCTATAGGAATTTCTTCTGGAGATAATAGGGTTCTAGCCATAGTATCTGTAACTACCATTAATATTGATCCTATTACAATACCAAAAGGTATTAATTTCTTATGAGAAGAACCTACCATTTGCCTTGCTATATGAGGAACTATAAGGCCTACAAATCCGATTACTCCTGTAAAAGCTACTATAGTACCTGTTAAAAGTGTAGAAGCTATCATTATAAATCTAATTATAAACTTAGTATTTATACCTATATTTTTTGCTACGGCTTCACCTAAAAGCATAGCATCTAAATCTTTATATAATAACATACTTAAAATAGCGGTTATAACCATTATTACAAGAGAAAACTTTACTTGATTATAGTTTGCTCCTGCTAAACTACCAATAGTCCAAAATACTGCACTTTTAACTAAGCTATCATTTTTTGCAAATGTTATTATAAAGTTTGTTACTGCAGTAAATATAGAAGATACAGCAACTCCAGTTAATATTAATTTAGTTTTAGAATATACTTTACTTACTCCAGATATTTTAAAAACCATAATAGATGCAATTAAAGAACCTAAAAATGCTCCTAAGGCTATTCCTAAATGTCCAAAAGAACTTAAAATGCCTAATACTATAGATAGAGTAGCCCCTGCAGATGCACCAGAGGATATACCTAATATGTATGGATCTGCTAATGAGTTTCTAGTTAAAGTTTGCATTAAAATTCCCACAAGGGCTAAAGAAGCACCAGAAACTATTGCTAGAAGTAATCTTGGAAGCCTTAATTTAAAAACTATATTATCAATATTATTTGCCCAATCTTTAATAAAAATTTCTTTGCCTAATATGTTATTTATAAGGGATTTAAAGGTTACATCTACATCTATCTTTACAGAACCAAAGGTTATGCAAACTGTAGTTATTACAAACAATGCTATAATTAATATAATAAATTTTAAAGTGCAATTATTTTTGCACTTTAAAATTTGTTTATCCTTATTCATTTTATCACCAACTAAAATTTATCTGGGTAGAATTCTTTAGCTAGTTTATTTACAGTTTTAGGAACTCTTACGCCAGGATATAATTCAGTTAATTCAACTTTTATAAACTTGTTATTTTTTATAGCATTTACGTCCTTTAAAGCAGGATTTGCTTTAAGAGCTTTAACCTTGTTTTCAAAGGTATCTCCACCGTTTCCAACAGAATACTCTAAAACCATTATTACATCTGGATTTCTTTTTATTATTTCTTCCATAGATACTTCAGGGTAGTCTTTTTTCATATCGCCGAAGACATTTTCACCCTGTGCAAGTTTAATTATTTCGTTGTTTATGCCTTTTCCAACAACTACAGCTTTATCTTTTCCAGAGTCATATCCTAAAACCTTTACTTTTTTATCAACGTTTTTAATTTTGTCTGTGGTTTCTTTTAGTTCTGATTTCATTTTTTCTGTTAATTCTTTAGCTTTATCTTCCTTGCCAAAGATCATTCCAAGATTTTTAAAATCTTCATAGATAGAATCAACTGTTGCATCTGGGCTTACAGATCTTGGAATATAAGCTTTTATTTTATTTTCGTTCAACCAATCTATACTACCTACGCCTTTATCATTGAAGTCGCCACCCCAACCTATTATAAAATCAACTCCATTTGATAGTATCTGTTCTTTAGATGGATAAGTTTTACTCATAACGGGTACCTTATCATAGGCAGGTTTTAAATCTGGTAGTATATTGTTTTCTGCATATGCAGTACCAGCCATTTTGTCTTGTAGATCCATAGATAACATCATTTCGATCATACAATTTGTTACTGCTAAAGATTTTTCTGGTTTTTTATCATAAACCATTGAAAATTTGTTTGAACTATCATCATGTCTACTAGTTTGTACAAAATCTAGTTTTAGTGGTTTATTAGCAGATTGTTCAGTTTTAGTATTATCACTATTTGTGCTAGTACTCTTGCTAGAACAACCAGTAATACCTCCTACCAATACTAGTGTAGATAACGTGATAGCAATTAATTTTTTGTTCATAAAAATTCCTCCCAAAAACCTTTACTTTGTTTTTTGATTAACAATCAATCATAAAATGTGTGCATAAAATATAATTAATCGTCAACAAATGACAGGAATTTTACATTGCCAAAAGTAATTTTATCATAGCATATAAAAAGTATCAAACCATTGCTTTATCATACAAAAGCAATAGGTTATACAGGATAATTTAATGAGTTATTTTAAATTATTTTATCTTAAATTTGACATAGTGATAGTAAATAAAATATGAAATATTTTCAAATTAATTTGTAGAATTACTCTTATAAAATAACAGTTTGAAATAGTATAAATAAACAAATTTCTAGATAGAATTTTTACTTATAGTAAAGCTTAAAAAGTATAGACCACTTTAATACACACACTTCTAAAAAGAGGGATGTATTAAAGTGAGTAGTTATTGGATAAACAGAATATTTCTAAGAAGTGTAAAAATTAAAACCCCAGTAAAAAATAGAGTGTTTACTGGAGTTTTTAGGTTAAATTTTAAATTATAATATTGTATTGACTATTATAATATTAGAAGGCTTATTTTAATGAATTTGATATTTCTGTAAATATAACTCCTAATCCATAAGCACCTGCATCTGGGTAACCGATACTTCTTTCACCAACTGTACCTGCTCTACCCATACGTGCTACTATTTCTTCAGTCATTTTAGCACCTTTAACTGCTGCAGCAGCACCTTTTTGGAAGGCTTCATTTATAGAAGTATTGTTGTTAGCACTTTCACTCCATAAATCAGCACAAGGAACTAATGCATCAATTAAAGTTTTATCTCCAACAACTGCTCCTCTTCCAAAAGAACGTTCTCCAGTGGATTGTATTCCTTTTACTGCTGCTTGCATCATTTCAGCAAAATCTGAAAGGGATAATTCTTTTTTATCTCCAACTTTTTTTCCTGCAGCTCTAAATGCTGATCCCCATATTGGACCTGATGCTCCACCACAATGTTCCATAATTACTAAAGAGCATTCGTTTAAGAATTTACCAATATTTATATCATCTTCTTTAAGAATATGTTTCCATTCTCTTTTTAATTGTTTAAAGCCTTTTGCTACGCTCATACCAAAATCACCATCACCAGCATGAGAATCTAATTCACAGAAATGAACTTCATTTGCTATTATTACTTCACTCATTTTATCTATAATATAAATCATATTATCTAAAGTTATTTTTTCATCTTTAATTTCACTGTGACAATCACATGTTTCTAAATCAAAAGTGACTTCCTTTAGAGTATCATTATTTTTTTCTAAAGCTACATACTCAACCGGTTCAACTGGTCCTGAAACTTTAAATGCAGGAGTATCACTTTCTTTTGATAATAATTCTTTAAGCTCTTTATCTAGTTTCATAATAGATACTGAAGCACCTTCCATATCTATACTAGTCATATAGTTTCCCACGAATATTCTATTTATTTTTATATTTCTTTTTGAAAGTTCAGCAGTAACTGAATTATTAAAAAGATATAATTCTTGTAGTGGAGTAGCACCAAAACCATTAATTAATAATGCAACTTCTTCATTATTAGATCCATCTATTTTCATATCTTTTAATATAGAATGAACAATTTTTTTAGCTAATTCATCTGCTGAGGCAATTTTTTGTCTTACTATTCCAGGTTCACCATGAATTCCAACACCAAATTCTATTTCATCTTCTCCTAATTGAAAAGTTGGAGTTCTTTTAGCAGGAACTGTACAAGATGATAATGCAAAACCTAAACTTCTAACATTGGCTATAGCTTTTTCGGCCATTGATTTAACTTCTTCTAAAGATAAACCTAATTCGGCAGCTGCACCAGCTATTTTATGAACTAGTACAGTACCAGCAACACCTCTACGACCTACAGTGTATAAACTGTCTTCAACAGCTATATCATCATCAACCTTTACATAATCAACTTTAATACCATCTTCACTAGCTAAATGTGCGGCATTTTTAAAGTTCATTATATCTCCACTATAATTTTTTATGATTAATAAAGTTCCTTTTTCACTAGCTGTAGCTTTTATAGCTTTATATACTTGGATTTGAGATGGAGAAGCAAATACATCTCCACATACTGCTGCATCTAGCATTCCTTTTCCAATAAATCCTGCATGAGCTGGTTCATGACCACTTCCGCCACCACTGATTAAGCTAACTTTATTTTTATTTATATCTTTTTTCTTCATTACTTTATATTTTCTAACAAACTCTAATTCAGGATGTGCCATAGCTATTCCATTACACATTTCCATTACTACAGTTTCGGGTTTGTTTATTATCTTTTTCATGTTTACATTACACCTCTATTTGTTTAATTTATATTTTTTACCTAGTGTATCTGCAGCTATTATTGCGGCTGCTACTTCTGCTGGAGTTACTTTAAATGGCATAGAGTGCATAGATTCCTCTTCTATACAAGCTTTTTCAGCTACTTCCATAAGTTCTTCATCAGTGATGCTGTCTACACCGATATCTTCTAAGCAAACAGGAAGTCCAATTTCTAAGCAGAAGTTTATTACTTCATCTATTTCTTTCTTTGGTGCATTTTCAAGAACTAATTGAGCAATTGTTCCAAAAGCAACTTTTTCTCCGTGGAAGTATTTATGAGTTCCTTCTAATATAGTTAATCCATCATGGATTGCATGAGCAGCTGCTAAACCACCACTTTCAAAACCTAATCCTGATAATAAAATATTTGTTTCTATAATATTTTCTAATGCTTGTGTTACTAAATTACAATCTGATGCTATTTTTGCTTTTACTCCGTCTTCTAATAATATTTTATAACAAGCTGTTGCAAGTATTAATGATGTGTTAGTTCCTTTTGCTGGTGGACATAGTCCTTCTCTAACTCCGCAAGGTAATCCTGCATTAACATTTGAGAAAGAATTTGAAGTTGCTCTTGCTTCGAAATATGTTGATAGGGCATCTCCCATTCCTGAAACTAAAAATCTTGTTGGAGCATTTGCAATAACTGTAGTATCTATTAAAATTACAGTTGGACTTTGCCAAAAGTAAGCGTAATCATCAAAGGAGCCATCTGGTGTGTAAAGTACAGCAGAGTGACTAGTTGGTGCATCTGTAGCTGCTATTGTTGGAACAATTATTAGTGAATTACCTTTAGCAACACATTTTGCTGTATCAATGGCTTTACCACCACCAAGTCCTATAGTGCATGCACAGTTGTTATTCTTTGCGATTTCTTGTAATCTTGCAACTTCTTCTCTTGAACATTCTCCGCAGAATGCGCTTTCTACAAAAGTAATTCCAAATTTTTTAGAAGTTGCATCTAATTTATCTTTAACACGTTCTATATCATCTTTGTGAGCTATTAGTAGAGCAGATTCCCCAAAGCTCTTTACAAAATAACCTAAGTTTAATAATTCATCTTCACCTTGAACATATTTAGTTGGACAAATAAACGCTTTTCTCATTATAATCTCCCCTTCATTTGTAAAAATACATTTATTTTTTTATTTATTTTGTTGTAATACCGTTTACAACACTATTGTAATATCGTTTACAGGAATATGCATTGGACTAGCATGACAAAAAATTATGATTAAAAATCGTATTTTTTTGTGGTTGAGCAATTTTATAGTAATTTTATATCTTTTTATTACTTTTAATGGATAATATGCAAAAATATTAAAGGATAAATATGTAAAAGATTACAATGGAGGATAAATATTAAGAATATATAGATAGGAAAATAAAATAAAAAAAGACTTAATTTTAAAGATAAAAAATACATTCATAAATTACTTTAGTTTAATAAGAAATTCTAAATTATTAGGTTCATTAAAATTTTTATATTCTGTATAAATATCATTTAGATATTTAGTATTAGTTTTTTACTATATATAAGTAATTATAAAATTTTAAATTTACCACATTAAGAACTAGAAAATCTTATTTATAGGTTCATTAAATGCATTTTATATATTAAAATTAAATCTATTATAGACAATGTATGAATAACATTTTTTTATAATAATATATACAAAAGGAGTGGTATTTTAATACTCCTTAATTTTTATAGTAATTTGCATATATAAAGTATTACATACAAATATTTTTTTATTTTTATAGTAATTTGTATACAGAAGATTTTATGTTCTAATATTCTCTAATTTTTTTTACAGAACTTTCTATATATAAAAGGTGTTACACCTTCATATTTTTTAAATATTTTTATAAAATAGCCTGTTTCATTAAAACCAAGCTCATCACTAATTTCATTTACATGCATATCTGTTTCTTCTAATAAACTTTTTGCCCAATCTATTTTTAATCTAGAAACAAAACTTGAAAAGCTTTTTCCTGTTTCTTTTGCAAATAGTCTACTAAAATAACTAGGGCTTATGTGGCAAATATCTGCCAATTTTTTTGCTGTAACATTTTCACTTTTATAATTATAAATATATTCAATAGCAGGCTTTAGTGTGTTGCTTACCGAAATATCTAAACTATCACTAGAAAGATTTTCTTTTACATAAGAATTTAGTAGAGCATTAGATATTTCTTTTTTTGCATGTTCAATATTTTTTATTGTATATCCTGTTAATGTGTTTGAAGCTATTTCTGATTCAGGTGTTACAGATTTTTGATATATTTCTGAAATTAAATTTTTATTTAAAGCTTCCTCTACTAAATAATTACATAAAGAAAATAACATATTAGCTATTTCTTGTACTTCTTTTAATGATAAAATAGGAATTTCATCATAAAAGTCTTTAAATTCATCTAATGCCTTTTGTGTTATAGAATTTTTCTTGGTTGCAACAATTTGTTCTAAAAAATCTGAAGCATTATCATCAGATAGTTTTATTTGTCCAGCCATAATTGCACCAATATATTTACCATCTATAATTATTGGAATAGCTATATCTACTATATTATAATGACATAAATATATATAAGGTTTATTTAAACGTACTGCTTCTAAACCACCCCTGGAATCACACTTTTGACAATACTTAACAAGATTAGGATTTGATCTTACCGCATTGCAAAACTTATTACAACCACTATGTTTTGTAACGGGATTTCCTTTATAATCAACAATTATTATAGCTGCTTTAGTAACTAATGATAAAGAGTCCTGTAGTTCAACCCATTTTTTAAAATCTATGACTTTATCTAAGTTTAAATTTTCTTTAATCAATTTTATTTACTCCCATAAATTAATTATATATTAATAAATTAATTCTAGTTAATATAATATAAAGTATTTATTTATAATTTATCGTTGCATTATATTTTATCATAACATTATAAATCTTAACATTATATTTACATATTATATGTTTTTTTATTATGATTTATAGTTTAGATCTAATTAATCTTAAAAATACTTAAAGTAATTAATTATGTATTAAATGTTTTTATGAGTAAATGTATACATTATATTGAAATTAATGTTTATAATGTATACAATTAAGCTATGATTTAATACATATTTGTAAAATAGTATAAGGGTTATTTATATTCTACGTTGATTGGAGAGATATACATATGGATATGATTTTTGAGCTAGGAAAAGTAAATGATATTGATGAATTAGAACAGCTTTATAACGATTTGAACGACTATTTAGAAAAAGGAGTAAACTATCCTGGATGGATAAAGGGTATATATCCAGTTCGGCAAAATGCAATTGATGGAATTAAACATGGTAATCTATATGTATTAAAATATAATGGAAAAATTATTGGTTCTGTTATCTTGAGCCATGAACCTGAATCTGCATATCATAAAGCTAAATGGGAATTTGAGTCTGACTATTCAGATGTTTTAGTTGTATATACATTTGTAGTGCATCCTAAATTTTTGAAATGTGGTGTAGGGAAATCATTAATGGATTCTTCTATTGAACACAGTATTAAGTTAGGAGCTAAATCAATTAGGTTGGATGTTTACGAAGGTAATATACCTGCCATTAAGCTATATGAAAAATGTGGTTTTAAATATATTGATACAGTTGACTTAGGACTTGGAAACTATGGGTTAAACTGGTTTAGATTATACGAAAAAATGCTATGAGATAATGATCATAAATATATATGAAAGATTGTGTTTGTTATTAAAAAGAAAAGAAATATATATTTGATTATACTTATCTTAATGATACCTATATTATTTATATATTACCCAAAAGTTAATAATAAAGTTAATAACATTAATAAATATATACATGTCTATGATGTAGTAAAAGAAGCCTTTCTAACAGATGGAGGGTATTTTAATAAATTGTCTAAGCATATATCAAAAGAAGTATTTAATAAAGTAATATAAAAGAAGTAAAGCTTATTTATGTAATAGGGGGATATCATGGAAATCAAAATAATAAAAGAGAATAAAAAGGATTTTTTAGATTTATTACTTTTAGCGGATGAACAGGAAAGCATGATTGACAAGTATTTAAATATTGGAGAGATGTTTGCTTTATATGATGGAGATTTAAAAAGTATATGTGTAGTAACTAAAGAAGCGGAAGGTATATATGAAATAAAAAATTTAGCAACATATGAAAAATATCAAGGTAAGGGATATGGAAGTCAGTTAGTTAAATATATATTTGAGTATTATAAGGATACTTGCAAAACAATGCTTGTAGGCACTGGAGATAGTCCATTGACAATTCCTTTTTATAAATATTGTGGATTTAAAATTTCTCATAGAGTTAAAAATTTTTTTACTAATAACTATGAACATCCTATTTATGAAAATGGAGTCCAACTGATTGATATGGTCTATTTAAAAAAAGATTTCTAGAGATAGTAAGAATAATCCTTATTTAACTTGTGGGGATTATTTTTATAATTATCGAAAAAATTTCTAATGAAATATATGCATAAATAAAATAATACAAAAGGAAAGAAGTGAGAGTTTAGTGAATCTGTGTACTTTTAAAATACACTCTTGCTAAATATAAATTATGTTTAAATTTAATACTAAAGAAGATAAATGTTTTTTGAACCTAAAGATTATGTAATAAAAGAGGACAAGGTTGAAATAGATGTCCTTATTCATCTTTAAATATGAGAAAATGCATACATTAGATTTTGAAATAAGTAGAGATGATATGGATAAAATTTAAGAATTGTATAAAAATTAAGGAAAGGTTTAGATTTTAATAAATTTTATCTATGTCCAAATATATAAATAAGTGAGGATAAGAGAATGAAGTTTAATGGTATGTTTGCAAAAAAATATATTATTTATTAAAAGTTTTACTTACATTAAGCCTTTTTTATATGCTAAAATACTAAGTATACTCCTATTTTGTGATAAACTAGAAAGGAGGAAACCATGGCTATATATAAAGTACCAGATTTAAGCAAACTTCCTGATTGTATTGCAGTATCCAAAAGTGGAAAGTGCACTAGACTAACTGTTTATAAGTGCTTTGGGCAAAAGTACAGTTTTAAACGAACGCATAAAGAAGAATTTAATTCAATTCAGTGTGCATATCAGCGTTTAGCAAGTCTTAATAGTTCAGTACAAAATTATATTGCTACAAAATATTATGGTGGGTATATGCCTTGGAATGAAGAATGTAATATCTAGGCATACAAAAAGTGTAGATTATTAACAAATTGCAAAATAAGATAGAAATTAATATTGCTTATGCAATGTTGTATTAAAATTATATGAAAGACGATATGTAAACGTTTTCTAATATAGAAATATTATCCTAAATGGAAGATAGGTCTATATAGTTAAAAATCGTCAACATTTATATAAAATTTGGATAAGATTGGGGATATATATAATGATTATATTAAATGAGATTGTGAAACATGATATATTTGGATTAGGGATTATTACGGAGGTTCAGGATCATAGAATAACGGTGAAGTTTGAAGATGAGATTGAAACAAAGATTTTTCTATATCCTGAAGCATTTGAAAAATATTTAATAGCAGCAAATCCAGAGATAGAAAGCTATGTATTAGATGAATTACGTATAAAAAAAGAGCAGATGCAATTAGAACTTGAAGAAAAAGAACGTGAATCTGATGAGCTAAAGGAAAAAATAGAAAAGATATCAAATGTAAAGAAGAAAAGGGTAACAAAATCAAGAAAAAAATAAAAATTTTTTAAAATTGATTACAAGTATATTTAAAGCTGAAATAAAAAATACAATTATTTTAAATTTAATTGACAATTTTAAGTAAAGGAGTAGATGAATTGAAATGTTTAGTATTGGAGACTTAATCATCTATTCGGGACAGGGTATTTGTTGTATAGCTGATATCTGTAAAAAAACATATGGTGATTTTACGAAGGAGGAGTATGTTTTACATCCTATTGAAAATTGCAAATTAACAATAGGTATCCCTGTAGATAATGATAAAGTAACAATGTTAGAAATTATTGATAGAAATGAAGCCAAACAAATTATAGAATCGTTTAAGTTTAAAGAAGTAAATTGGATAGATATATGCAGTCGACGTAATTCAATATATTTAGAAGTTCTACAAAAAGGGAATCGTAAGGAGATTTCTAAGAGAGTTAATACATTAATGAGAAAAAAATATAGAGTAGAGATATTAATGGAATGAAACTTTACAAGCAAGATTAATGTCACAGGCTTTAAGAAAGCTTACTACAGTAATTAATAAATCTAAATGCATTGTAATATTTATAAATCAGTTAAGAGAAAAAATAGGTATCATGTTTGGAAATCCTGAAACAACAACAGGTAGTCGTGCTCTTAAATTTTATTCATCTATAAGATTAGATATAAGAAAGACAGGTGAAAATATTCTAGGAAGCAGAGTAAAAGTAACAAAAAATAAGGTTGCTCCTCCTTATGCCACTACTAAGTAATTACTTCTAATTTTGTTGTAGTATATATATTTATATTATGAATTCTATATAAAGACAGTTATTACTTGTATTTTTAATAATTAACTTCGTTGAAATATATAGTACTTTGTTATGAATTTAGGAGGAAATGAATATATTTAAGAAGAAATAATAAATATTAGGAAAGAAAAAATTTTGAAAATATCTTACTATTATGGGAAGGGTGATTTAAATGCAAGATATAAAAAGTTATACGGTTTTAAGTAACGGTGTAAAAATGCCTTGGCTTGGATTTGGTACTTATAAGGTGGAAGATGGAAATACAGTTATTAGCTCAGTAAAAGAGGCACTTAAAATTGGGTATAGTCATATAGATACAGCTTCTTATTATGGTAACGAAGAAGGTGTGGGAACTGCTATAAAAGAAAGTGGAGTTCCTAGGGAAGATATATTTTTAGTAAGTAAAGTTTGGAATTCAGATCAGGGTTATGATAAAACTTTAAAATCTTTTGAAGCTTCCATAAAAAAACTTGGAATAGATTATCTTGATTTATTTTTAATTCATTGGCCTCAACCGTTAAGTAAAGAAACATGGAAAGCTTTAGAAAAACTTTATAAAGAGGGACGTGTAAAAGCTATTGGAGTAAGCAATTTTTTGGTTGATCACCTAAAGTGGTTATTAGAAGATGCTGAAATTAAACCAATGGTAAATCAAGTAGAATTTCATCCAAGACTTATTCAAAAGGATTTAATAGAATTTTGCAGAAAAAATAGTATACAATTAGAAGCTTGGTCTCCATTAATGAGGGGAAAAGTATTTCAAATTGAACTTCTACAGGATCTTGCTAAAAAATATGATAAAACAATATCTCAAATTGTTTTAAGATGGGATTTACAGATGGGTGTAGTGACTATTCCTAAGTCAGTAACGCCATCAAGAATAAAAGAAAACGCAGATATATTTGATTTTGAAATAAGTAAAGAAGATATGGATAGAATTCAACAATTAGACAAGGGATTAAGGGCAGGATCAAATCCTAATAAAGTTTTCCCATGTTCAAATATACCTAAATAATGTAGTTAAATTTATAATTTAAATCATTAGAGTATTATTTAGCATAATTTCTTATTAATATATAATATCTTATAATTATATATCTAAAAAGTACAGATCCTGGATATAAAAGAATAATTATATATTTTGGATACTTAAGGAAGAAGTATTAAGAATCGTGTTTATATAATAATTTTTAGATAGGAGTGAATAAGAAATGGTTAGTTATGATACGTTAGAAAATATAGGTATTGAAACATTGCATAAAACATTTTTAAATGCATTTTCTGATTACCAAGTAAAAACAGACTTGCCTCTTTTTAAGTTTCAACAAATGCTTCAGCGAAGAGGTTATATTCCTAAATCTTCCATAGGGGCTTTTGATGATGGCATATTAGTTGGATTCGTTTTAAATGGAATTAGAAATTGGGATGATATATTAACTGCTTATGATACAGGTACAGGTGTTATACAGCCCTATAGAAAGCAAGGTATAACAAGCAATATGTTATTAAATGTTGCACGATTATTTAAAGAAATGGGATTAGAACAGTATTTACTTGAAGTAATTCAATCAAATACATCTGCATTTCAGCTTTATAAAAAACAAGGATTTAAAATTTTAAGGGAGTTTGAATGTTTTCATTTAGATAAAAACAAATATAATCCTATAACAACTTATAAGGTTGAACATATTAATATGATTAATTCTAAGGATTGGAGAGAAATGAAAGAGTTTTGGGATTTCCAGCCATCTTGGCAAAATTCTATTGATTCCATTGATGCTGTATCAGATGCATTCATATATTCAGTTGTACGTTTGAATGATAGTATTGTTGGTTATGGAGTTATTGATAAGAAAACAGGAGATATACCTCAAATAGCAGTAAATAAAAATTATAGATATAAAGGAATTGCAAGTAGTATAATTACAGATTTAATTAAAAATACAGACTCTCACAATATTAATGTTATAAATGTAGATGGAGAATCTAAATCTATGATGAATTTATTACTGAAATTAGGATTTAAGTATGGTGTTAGTCAATATGAAATGATTTTAAAATTATAATTTTTATTCAAAAGCTGAAAATAGCTTTTGAATTCTACCAATATTGTTATAACAATAAATATAATATTTTATTTGATGGCTAATATGTAATATTATTCCAATGTACCAGTATTTTTCAGGTGAATATATTAGCTATGATTTACTATTATTTTTTTATTTATATAAATATTAAGAGTTTTAATACTCTTATTTTAAAAGTCTTATATACATTATAAATTTATAAATACTATGTTATTTAAAATTAAAAGATTGTTATATTAAGCTTTATGATAAAAGATCATAAAGTTTTTTTATATTGACTGTATACTTTAAAAATGAATAATTGGAGGAAATTATGAATAGAAATAAAAATTTACCATTAACAGAAACAACTTATTATATTCTTTTATCCTTATTAAAGCCTGGATATGGTTATGTCATAATGGAAAAGGTTAAAGAATTAAGCAATTATTAAGTTAAAATAGCAGCTGGAACACTTTATGGAGCTATTGAAAATCTGTTAAAACAAAAATTGATAAAATTTATAGCAACAGAAGATAATAGACGAAAAGTTTATGTAATTATTGAAAAAGGAAAAGAAGTTTTACGATTAGATTTTGAGAGAATGCGTCATATGATTGGTATAACAGTTTATTCCTGTAGAACTAGAAAATGTTACAGTAAAAATTGATTATAGAATTTTTAAGAATAAAGAAAATTGTGCTTTGTTTGAAGATAGTGGTTGGAAACATCTAGCTAGCAATAAAAGTTCAGGAGTTTAATATTTCAAAAAAATTCATAAAAACAGCCAAGAGGATATCTTTTCAGATGAGATGTCAAAGGCATAAAGATATAAAAGATTATCTAATAAGTTCATAATTTCATCAATATGTTTTTTTATAATATCTATATGCTACATATCCAACGGAAGTATTAATATGAATTTAATACTTAATCCTAAATTATTGTATCATACACCAGGATTATGGAAAAGAACTGGTGAAGTGTTTTAGGTGGCCTTTTATTTGAAACACCATTCGCACTTGTAAGAGGTATTGTATTGTTAATGCCTTTAATACCAGTTATGTATTGTTATTCAGCAATTAGAGCTAGGATATTATATAACAAAGAAAAAGAGTTTAATTAAACATAAAAAATTCAATTACTTAGAAATATATAATTCGAACTCTCATGATAAATACAAAATAAAGAACAAGTAACACTGTCAATACTAAAAGTGTTAATCCTACAATAACCAATATTTTATCTAATTTCTTAGTATCCAAAAGTCTACTTAGCCCCATATAAAACAGTATCCCCAAGTCGCCACCAAAAGTATTTGTTAGAAGATCAGTTATATCGGTAGCTCCCACTGCTAAAATATATTGGCTCACTTCAATAAACAGACTAAAAATCAAAATGTAAATCATATTTTTAATTATTGAATTTTTCTTACCTACTAATTGAGCAACAACTCCTAGTGGAATAAAAATAATGAAATTAAGTAAAACTTCCTTTCTGCCACCAGATTCCATCAAAGGTATTAAATTAATATGACGATAACTTGCTCCATCAAACGCCCGACTAATTACAGCACTAGGCGAAATCGAAAATTTAAAAAGCAATATCCAAATTAATAGGAGTCCGTATACTAGCAGTAATATCTTCCCTAATTTTTTCATTATGATTTCTCCTTAAAATAATCTTGCCTTAGGGTATGTAAATATATTAAATTTGTTTGCTAACGCAAATAGGATTCAGTGTAATTTTAATTTATATAAATGTTATGAAAATTCATTTTTGTCATGCTACGCATTAATTTTCTAATGAAAATTTTTTTAGACCTTACTAAAAATAATAGATATGATTAAAAATTTTAACATTCTTATATAGATATAGATATTTATTTTTATAGCTATGTATTTATTATTCTAATTCTGATCTATACTCTGTAATCTAAAAAATAGGCTAGCTTCAGTATATTAAAAATTGGGATATGTGGGGTAAAGGGCATTCGAAAAAGTTTAGAGATTGTTATTTGTTTTTTGAAAATATATTAGAAAAAACTGATTGTTTGAGCGAATAGCGAGTTATCATTTTTTCAATATATTTAAAAAACAAATTTAGAATATATTAGCGAATTGAGTTGCCCTTCTACACACATATCCCTTTTTAATATACTGAAGGTGAACTACCTTTTAAGTCGTAATTTCCTTAACATATGATTTAAGCATTTCTTTCGTTTCAGAGGATGCAAAGGATGCCTCTACTGCATTTAGATATAATGTTTTGTAATCTTCTATAGACAAATCACAAAATTTATTAAGCATTTCTAGTTCTTTTGTTATAGTAGTATTAGATACCGTCATATTATCTGTATTTATGGTAACTTTGATGCCATCTTTTAAAAAGCCCATAAGAGGATGAGATTTATAACTTTCAGAAGCTTTAGTATGAAGATTACTTGTTGGACATATCTCTAGTGGTATATTCTTTTCTTTCACAAGTTTATAGGCTTCAGGACAATTTTTTATATATATTCCATGACCTATCCTCTCAGCAGTTAAAAGATTTATAGCTTCTAAAACATTTTCACCTACTCCAGTTTCTCCAGCGTGTATAGTTATTCTATATCCATATTCTTTAGCTAATTTTAAAACTTCTACAAATTTTCCTGGGAAATGAGGTTCTTCACCACCACAAAGATCTACGGCAACAACGCCTTTACCGATAAATTTTGATCCTTTCTTTACAACCTCAAAGGCTGAAGGAATATCCATATTTCTCATACAACCTAATATTAAATTGCTTTTTATGTCATAAAGTTTTTCAGCTTTTTTCATTCCGTCTAGTATACTTTCTATAATTTCTTCAATGTTTAGCCCTTTTTCAATATGTAAAAGAGGAGCAAATCTTACTTCTATATATTTTACATTATCTTTTGCAGCATCTTCTAATAACTCAAAAGATATTCTTTTTAAATTTTCTTTTGTTTGCATAACTTTATTAGGTATAAAAAATTTATTTAAATATTCATCTAATGAATTACAATCATCTATTATAGATAAATGTTTTATAAGATCTTCTTTATTATAACTAGGGAGAGGAATGCTATCCTTTTTAGCTATATCTAATATTGTATCTACTCTTAATGATCCATCTAAATGGCAATGTAGTTCTATTTTAGGAAGTTTTTTGAAATTCAAATTAGTCACTCCTTACTATTAACTTTTAAGATAATTTTATATAATAAGTTTATTAAAATGTTAAACTTAATTATAATTTATTATGCAAAGTGTGTAAAGTTAGTAATTTAAAAGAAAAATAGATTTAATAAAATAAAACAACGTACATAGCTGGTAATACTTAGCTTTTCTCCATTACAAATTGTATTAATTTAAAATATAAAAGTAAACATTTTATTAGTGCTAATAATTAAAATATAATACAATTAAATCCAAAATATACAGGAGTGTAATTGTTTACTTAAAATTTAAGTATATAAGTTTATAATAGAATGTTGAATAAAGAAAAAATATATAATATTATAAAAAGATGACCATTGTCCATTTTTGAATTTAGAGTGAGGTTGTATTCACACTAAAGTTAAAAAAATGGTTATACGTTGGATGGAGGCGATAATTACATTATGTTGCGAAAATTTGAACTCAATAATTATAATATATTTTTGATAAAGCTTTTGGACTATGAAAAGATCCTATTTAAGATTTAATTATATGGGGTTTAAAAAAGGTATAAAAGTTTTTTAAAAGTAGTAATAAAGTAAAATTAATTAGAAAATGAAAGAAAGGTTACTTAGGTTCTAACCTAAAGTATTAAGAAAATATGGAATGAATATAGAAGGGAGGAAATTTGCCAAAATTTATAATATTATAAAACTTAAGCAGCAAATTAATTATTTTATTTGAGCAAAGAAATTGGAACTAACATTTAAAGTTTTATAAGATTTTGAAAATGGCAGTAGAGAATGATGAATGGTTTTAGAAATGCAATTAAAGTATATAAAAGAGATATTAAAAGTTTACACAAAAATTTTATTGCAATAGTCATAATATTAGGAGTGTGTATATTACCATCCCTATATGCTTGGGTTAATATTAAAGCATGTTGGGATCCTTATGAAAATACAAGTACAATACCTATAGCTGTAATTAACAATGATAGAGGTGCAAAATTAAAAGGCAAAGATCTGAATATAGGAAATGAAGTGGTTAAAAAACTTAAAAATAATAATAAAATTGGATGGAAGTTTACTAATAAAAAAGAAGCAGATATGGGAGTTATAGATGGTACATATTATGCAAGTATAGAGATACCAGAAGATTTTTCTGGAGATATAATTAGTATTTTGTCTGATAATCCCAAACATCCAGAAATAATTTACAAAGTTGATACAAAGGAAAACCCTGTAGCATCGAAGATAACTGGAATGGCTAAAACTACATTAATAAATGAAATAACCACTAATTTTGTTACTACTGTAAATGAGACTATATTTTTCTCTATAGATGGAATAGGAAAAAATTTAGAAGCTAATAAGAATGAAATAATAAAGCTTAAAGGCACTATTATTTCAATGAATAAAAATATGGATTTAATTTTAGCAGGGTTACAAAATGTGAATACAAATTCTAAAAATTTAAATGAATTTTTAGGAATAATAAAAACTACTTTCCCAGAAATAGCTAAAGGATTAGATGATGCTACATCTAAAACCTTTAATACAAAGGAAACAATCAATAAAACTAAAAATATGTTAAATAATTCATTTTATAATATAGATCTTACACTAAAACAATCTATGGCTACGAATAACCGTGTTGAGGCATTCTTAGATAAATTAATAGTTCTAAATGATAAATCTTCAAACAGTGAAATAAATCAATCAATATTAAATTTAATTATGGATATAGATACTGCAAATAAGAATATTGATTCTATGGTAGAATTTCTTCAAGGTATAAATAATGTAAAGCCAAATGCTAAAGTATCCAAGCTTATAGTATCTCTTAAAAATATTAAAGATAATTTAAATGGAGAAAAAGAAAAATTATTGAAGATGCAAGAAACTTTTTCAAATTCAAATAAAATAAATGAAAGTTTAATAAATGAATTAAAGGCAAATGCAGTTAATTCCAATAAAAAAATTGAAAATGAAATAAATACTTTTAATTCAAGCACAAATAATGAGTTAAATAATATATCTAATAGTTTTCAAAAATCCATGGATGATGCTAGTGAATTTATAAAATTAGGCAGTGGGTTAAATACACAAATAGAAAATTTATTAAAAACTTCTGAAAAAGGAACAGAATTATCAGATAAAGTAACTGGAGAATTAATTGATAAGTTAAAAGAATACAAAGGTGTAATAGGTGAAATAAGCAAAAGATTAGAGTCAGTTAATGATGAAGATTTAGTACAAATAATAAGTATACTTCAAAACAATCCTATATTAATGTCACAGACTTTAGCATCTCCCTTTAATGTTAAAGAGGAATCAATATATGCTATACCTAATTATGGATCTGCTATGACTCCAGTATATAGTGTACTAGCTCTTTGGGTAGGAACCTTAATACTAGTTTCTTTATTAAAAACAGAAGTAGTAGATTTTGAAGGTAGTGAAAATATAACTATAAGACAAAAATATTTTGGGAAAATGCTTACATTCATAACTTTAGCTGCTATACAGGGAATTATAGTGGCTGTAGGAGATAAAGTTATACTCGGAGTGTATACAATTAATTTTCCGCTTATGATTATGTTTTCTTTAGTATCTTCCATAACATTTGTTATAATAACTTATACTTTGGTAGCTTTATTTAGTAAATTTGGTAATGCACTTGCAATAGTATTCATGATATTACAATTAGCAGGTAGTGGTGGAACTTATCCAATACAAGTAGATCCATTAATATTTAGAATACTTCAACCTTTTTTCCCATTCACCTATAGTATAGGAGGATTTAGAGAAGCCATAGGAGGTCCTCTTGTATCTAGTGTGCTATTAGATTTTTCAATGCTTATATTAATGTCTATTGTATTTATTTTAATAGGATTTTTCTTAAAGGCATCAGTACACCATAAGGTTAATAAGTTTGATGAAAATTTTAAGGCTTCAGGAATATCAGAGTAAATATAGAAATTCAAGAGGTGAAACATATGAAAAAAGCATTTAAAATCTTTTTAAGAGATTTAAAAAATATAGTTAAACATCCTGCAGCCCTTATAATAGTAATAGGATTATGTTTTATTCCATCTTTGTATGCATGGATTAACATAAAAGCTTGTTGGGATCCTTATGCTAATACAGGAAATTTACCTATAGCTGTAATTAACAAAGATGAAGGCATGATGGTTAAAGGTAAATATACCAATGTGGGAGATGGCATTGTAAAAAACTTAAAAAATAATAAAAAAATAGGGTGGACTTTTGTAGATGAGTGGCAAGGAAATTATGGACTTAATGAAGGCAAATATTATGCACTTATAGAAATACCCCCTAATTTTACTAGAGGGTTAATGAGTTTAACAACTACAGATCCTCAAAAGCCTAATATTATATATAGGGTTAATGAAAAAGCTAATGCTATAGCAACTAAAATAACAAATGCAGCAAAAGGAAGTTTAGCTAAAGAAATTCAAACTAATTTTATTTATACGGTAAATAAAGAAGCACTTAAGGTATTAAATGATACAGGAATAAAATTAGAAAAGAATAAGCCTCAGATATTGGAAGTGAAATCTAATTTAAATCTGGCAAATAAAAATATTGGACAAGTTAAAAGTATTATAGGAGATGCTAGTAAGGATTCTGAAAAACTTCAACAATATTTAAAGGATGTACAAGGAAAGCTACCGCTAATAACAGATAGTATAAATAACTTACAAGATGCAACGGAAGCTAGCAAGAAGTTAATAAGTGAAACTGAACAAAATTTAAATAATATATCAAGAGATATTAATAATGACAGTACAGAAATAGAAAGTATAAATAATAAAATTGAAGATATATTATTAAATATAAAAAATCTTAATGATGGATCTAATAATGTTGAAATGATTAAGCTTATAGACGAAGCATCAAAATTATGTGATTCTATAAATACTAATATAGATGCTACTATAAAATCCTTAGAGATAGTAAATATTTTAAACCCTAATATAAGTACTAATAACTTAATAAATACTTTAAAAAATCTAAAAGAAAAAGTTAATACTAAAAAAAATAAATTAGTTGAGTTAAAGAGTAGGATCTCTTCTAATAATGATAAAAAAAGTATAAATCAGATTATAGATTCTATAATTTCACTAAATGATAATATAAATAATAGCATGAAAAATGTATCAAATATTTTTTATAATGATGTAACAATAGCAATATCAAATACATCTAAGAGATTAGATAATGGTTTAACTACAGCTAATGATATATTAGATACTACAAAATTAATAGTACCTCAATTAAAAGCTCTATCTAATTTAGGCATAGGAACTAGCAAGGCTGCTTTAGAGGATGGTAAAAAAATAAGTAATAAATTATCAGAGTTTGAAAAAACAATAAGTAAGTTGCAAGAAAAAACATCTTCATTAAATGAAAATACTTTAGATAAAATAATAAAGTTAGCTGAGAAAGATCCAGAAAAAATGGCATCTTTTATATCTTCTCCAATAAGTATTAAAGAGGAAGAGATATATAACACTGGTATATTTGGAATAGGACTAACTCCTTTTTATACAGTGTTAGCTATATGGGTAGGGGTTTTACTCATGAGTTCATTGCTATCTGTAGAAGCAGAAGAATTTGAAGGGGAGAAAAAACTTACTCATCTTGAAGTATATTTTGGAAAATTGTTTTTATTTTTATCAATAGCTATAATACAAGGACTTATTGTAACCTTAGGAGATGTGTTTATTTTAGGAATAAAACCAGCGAGTATGGGAATACTGTTGTTATTTACTATAGTAACGGCTATAACTTTTACCTTTATAATATATTCTCTAGTATCCATTTTTGGAAACTTGGGTAAGGCTATTGCAGTAGTTATAATGGTATTTCAAATAGCTGGTGCAGGAGGAATATATCCAATACAAACTAATCCTAAAATATTTGGTGTATTACAACCATTATGGCCTTTTACTTATGCTATAGCAGGCTTTAGAGAAGCTATAGCAGGACCTTTAAAAGCAGCTGTAATTAGTAATTTAAAGGCTTTATGCATATTTTCAGTAGGATCATTATTATTAGTTGTACTTAAAAAGCCATTACACAAAATTACTGAATATATGAATGAGAAGTTTATGGAAACAGGATTATAATATAAGGAAATTATGACTTAACATCCTTTAAAGGGTAAGAATTAAAACAATAAATACTTTTGTTCAATAGATAGCTATAAAAATAAAGAATACTAATATTTGTGTCCTAATATTTAAACTAACGCTCTAATGACACGTCCTGTGGCAGCAGAGCTAAGTAAACGTCCTGTTTACTTCACGCTTAAATATTAGTTCATAAATAAAGTATTCTAATTATTTTTCTAGATATCTATTTTCACTAAAAGTATTTCTTATTTTAAGACCTTTAAAGGTTGTTACAATAATATCTAATTTTATTAGTATATTTTTGACACTATGTAATCATATTTTTAGAATAAGGGAAGATAGAAATACACTAAAAGGTATACGTGTATTTATCTATGTTAGCTAAGGTTCTTCTTCTTTTGAAATAATATACCAATTGCCATTTTGATTTTTAACAGCAAATGTTATTGGTACATCGTAAGAGCCTCCTATAATATTATTTTTAGAATCTGTAATTTTAGCAGAATAAATCATTTCTACAAAAATCAAATCTTTCTTTTTTTCTTTATAATAACCACCATCCTTTAATAAATATTATTATAATTTTCATAATTAAATTAACATTATTTGATTAGGACTTCACGTATATAGTATTAATTTTGTTATATGATTAATTAACAAATAAGCATAATCATTAGTTAGATACCCAATCAAAATAGTTTAGTTAAAGGTTTTTATAATAATTTCTAATTAAAAGAAAAAACTATAAAAGAAAGAGTTTAATCCATTCTGTTATGTAAAATTCATAATTAGTAATTAAATATTAAGGTTCAAAAATCAAAACACATAAAGTCATATAAATAAAAGGTAGTAAAACTAATAAGGAATTAGCAATAATACCTAGTTTACCCCATTTGTTATTTTTAATTTTTATTGATAATATTCCCAAAAGAACACCAAATGGACTTATAAATATTCCAAAGAACAAAGGAAATCCTTCTAATCTTTGCCATGGGGTTATTTGAAAAAACCAATTTAATATTGGCAAAATAACAATTATAAACATGATTAAAGAAATAAGTGGAAGTAGATTGGCAGAATTTTTAACTGAAATCTTTTTTTCATATAACTGTACTCCTTATATTTATTAATTCATATTTGAATTATACACTATATATGGTGATATAAATCCATAATTTATTTTATAATGTGTTAAAATAGACTATATCTATAAAAGATTAAAAATTAATTAATTTAACATTAATCTGTGAAATTCTTCTATCTTCTATAAGTGGAGGTAGTTAACTAGAAATAATCATAATAATTATATAAATGGAATTTTAGGCTTTAGGTGAAGTTTTTATTTCTACTAAAGTCTAGAAATGGTTATCTAGATATGTAGCAGCTCTTTACTTCAATTTTGAAGAAGATAAGAGTATTAGCGGGGAGTTATCGGATAAAATTTAGTAGAATGAAGACAAGGGTATTTATTTTTGTACATCCAGCAAAAGTTTTACACATAAAAGCCAAAAATTTGTTATACTATTTTAAGAATTATAAAAAGAAATATAAGAATTTTAGTGAATTACTATTCCGATGGAAATATTTAGGAAGTTTGGATATAATATAAAAAGGATAAATTATTATGAAAATATATTTAATTTGTAAGATGTGAATAGCTTTAATGAAAACCCTGTCTGATAAAGTCTTAGGAAAACCAAGTTGTATTTGGTATCAACTGATATTGTTTTAGAAAATATCAGTTATCTTAAAGACCTTTGGATGACATCTAAAAATATTGTAACTTTAGTCTTGAGAAATTTAGATAAGATAATGATATTATAAATAGGATAAATATATGAAATGGAAGTGAATTTATGTTACAGGGAGCTAAAAATTTATTAAAAAAACATTTTGGATATAATGAATTTAGAAAGGCTCAAGAAAAAGTAATAGAAAGTATTCTAAGAAAAGAAGATACAGTAGGAATTATGCCTACAGGAGCAGGAAAGTCAATTTGTTATCAGATACCTGCATTGATTTTTGAAGGGGTAACGGTAGTAATATCTCCTCTTATTTCTCTTATGAAAGATCAAGTAGATTCTTTAAAGGAAGTTGGAATAGAAGCTACATATATAAACAGCTCTCTAAATAGTTTGGAGATAGAAGAAAGAATATTTAATGCTAAAGAAGGTATTTATAAGCTTATTTATATAGCTCCAGAAAGATTAGAATCGGATAGTTTTGTAAGAAGCTTAAATAATATAGATATAACTTTAGTAGCAGTAGATGAGGCTCATTGTGTATCTCAGTGGGGACATGATTTTAGACTGAGTTATACAAAAATAAGTAATTTTATAACAAAACTATCAAAAAGACCTGTAGTAACAGCTTTTACAGCTACAGCCACAGAAACTGTTAGACGTGATATATTAAATAGTTTAGAACTTAAAGAGCCTAATGTGTTTGTAACAGGATTTGATAGGGAGAATTTAAGCTTTTCTGTTATAAAAGGAGAAGATAAAGAAAAATTTATATTTGATTATTTGAAAAATAATATAGGTAAAGTAGGTATAATATATACATCTACAAGAAAAGAGGCAGAAAGTTTATACAATAAGATAAATAAAAAAGGATATAAAGTAGGAGTATATCATGCAGGATTAGGTGATGAGGAGAGGAAAAAAACTCAAGAGGATTTTTCTTTTGATAATATAGAAATAATAGTAGCTACTAATGCTTTTGGTATGGGTATAGATAAATCTAATGTAAGATTTGTTATACATAATAATATACCCAAAAATATGGAAGCTTATTATCAAGAAGCAGGTCGTGCTGGTAGAGATGGAGAAGAAAGTGAATGTATATTATTATTTTCTCCTAACGATATTCGTCTTCAAAAATATTTTATAGATGAGAGCTTTTTATCACCAGAAAGAAAAAATAATGAGTATAATAAATTAAGAGCTATGGTAGATTATTGTTATACTTCAAAGTGCTTAAGATCCTATATATTAGAATATTTTGGGGAAGAACCTTTAAAGGAAAAATGTAATAATTGTAGTACATGCAATGACAATAGGGAAGAAAAAGACATAACAGTAGAAGCACAAAAAATATTTTCTTGTGTTTACAGAATGAAGGAACGATTTGGTGTAAATATGGTAGCAGATGTACTTAGAGGATCAAAGAATAAAAAGCTGTTATCTTTAGAATTAAACGAACTTTCTACCTATAGTATTATGGAGGAATTTACCCAAAAGGATATAGTAGCTTTAATGAATAAACTAATAGCAGATGATTATATGATAACTACAGATGATAAATTTCCTGTTGTAAGATTAAGACAAAAATCCTATGAGGTATTAAAAGGAAAAGAAACTGTATCTATAAAGATTAGTAAAATAGAAAAGAAAGTAAAAGCAGATAATGAGTTGTTAGATAAGCTAAAACAGTTAAGAAAAGCAATATCTCAAGAAGAATCAGTACCACCATTTATGATATTCCCAGATACTACTTTAAAAGAGCTTAGTGAGTATATGCCTACAAAAGATGAAGATTTATTAAAGATTAAAGGAATAGGTGAAAGAAAAGCTCAGGTTTATGGAGAAAGGTTTATAAAAGCTATTACAGAATACATGGATGAAAAGGGTATGGATATTAATAATATGGATAATTACGAAAATAGTAAAAGTAATAAGGGGTCTAAAATTAAGACACATATATTAAGCTATAACCTGTATAAGGAAGGAAAAACAATAAAAGAAATTGCAGATGAAAGAAAATTAAAGGCCATAACTATACAAGAGCATTTATTTAAATGTATTTCAGAAGGTATGGAAGTTGATTTAAATAAGTTTATAAAAAAGGATTACGAACAATTAATATTAGATACTATAAAAAAAGTTGGTGGAACAAAACTAAAACCAGTAAAAGATGAATTGCCAGCAGAAATAGATTATATGTGTATAAAATCCGTATGGTATAAATATAAAGATATAATTTAAAATATAGAATAATTTTAGTTCATCTTTGAAAAACTAATAAAAAGTTTAATGATTGAGAAAATTGCATAATTCATTTTTAAATATAATTATATCAATATATTGTATTAATATAATTGCTTAAACACGATTATTGTATGCGTATTAGAAATCTTTTAATTATGAAATTTACTCGATTAACTGAATAAATTTAAAATATAAAAAAATAAATAAATTAATGAAAAGAGGGCACTTCAAGATTAAATATATTGAAACGCCTTCTTATTTTTTATAATAGTTTTTACAGATTTTATATTAAAGTAATTTCCTTAAATACATCTCCTTCTAAGGTTTTTATTTTAAATAAATTGTCGCTAAGGATACCATAGCAATGAGGTGTATTTTCCTTAGGAAATGTAATAGAACCAGGATTAATTACAAATATATTATTTATTTTTTCTGCTAAAGGTATATGTGTATGACCATATATTAAAGCGTCTCCAGCACTTATATTAGGCATATTATCTTTATTAAAAATATGACCATGGGTTAAAAATAATCTTTTACCATTATATAGAACTATAGAATAATCACTCATAATATGGTACTTAAGAACCATTTGATCCACTTCACTTTCACAATTCCCTCTTACAGCTATGATTTTATCTTTATAAGAATTTAAGATTTCTGTTACTTTTTTAGGATTATATTCTTTAGGTAGAGGGTTTCTAGCACCATGATAAAGTTCATCACCTAATATGATTAAATAATCTGCTTTTTCTTTCTCAAATATATGTAAAGCTTTTTCTAAATAATAGGCTGATCCATGAATATCAGATATAAAAAATAATTTCATTTAAATAGCTCCTTTCTTAACAACAAAGTATAGATATAATTATATATTTTTTTTATTTTTATTAAAAGTAATTGAAGAAAGTTTATATAATGTTTACTCCTTTGTCTGTTGAAAAATACAATGAAGTGGTTTATAATTAGGGCGTTATTTATTACATTAAAATTTAATAAAAGTCATATAATAACAAATTACTATAAAAAATACAATTAAAATACAATTAAAATACAATTGATACTTTATAATAAAAAGAAAACAGTTATATTAATATTAGATAAAAATTTACTTTAGTATGATTTTAAATTATGCTAATATTATAAGTATAAAGATATTAATAAGTTGTCATTTTATATTGTCAAATATTTTTTATTTGTATTAAAATATTATATTTTGTTGCAAATGAAAAGAGGATTAATGTAACTTATTATCTATGATATAATTTATTAATATTTAGTATGATTTTAATATAATATTGGTATTTTTATTGATTTGCAGTGGTGGATGCTTATTAATAAATGAGGGGGAGGTTATAAAAAATGAGTAGTTCACAAAAAAATATATTGGTTATTGATGATTCTGCAATTATTAGAAGCTTTGTAAGAAATATCTTAGAAGATGCAAATTATAAGGTTTATGAAGCTTGTGATGGAGAAGAAGGGATAGAGCTATATAAAAAGTGTGGAAACATCGATTTAGTAATGACAGATATATATATGCCTAAAAAAAGTGGTTTAGAAGTTGTAGTAGAGCTACAAAAGAAGTATAAAGGGACCAAGATAATTGTTTTTTCTGATGGGGGAAAAGATAATTTCACTAATGATTCAGGAGTATGTGAAGCTCTTGGAGCAGCTTATTTTATTAAGAAGGATTTAATTAAAGACAAGCTACTTGATTTAGTAAATATAATATTCTCAAAATAATTATTATTGAATTTATAATTAAAATAATAGTATAAAAATTATAGGGTATTAAAAAAGATGTTTTAAAATATATTTTAAAACATCTTTTTTATACTTTTTGGAAATTTAAAGGATTAGATGAAAAGAAAAAAGGTATAATTGAAAATCTTTCTGCTTTAGCTGAGGAAAATGCAGCAAGCACTGAAGAAGTTTCCGCTTCTATAGAAGAACAATCTACTTTTATAGAAGAAATAGGTAATACTAATAATAAATTATTAAGATTGGCACAAGAACTTGAAAGTATGGTGAAAAATTTAAAACAGTAAGGATATCTTTATAGTAACTTATAATAAACACCTTTCATATAATGCTGTTAAAAGCACTATATGAAAGGTGTATTATTTTGATTGAAAGAAATTTATTTAATATTATTAATAAGTACTTACCTATAGGATCTGAAATAATGGTTGATGAAATTAATAGTGAACCTTTAATAATAAAAGGTCAATTAAATGAATCTGGATCGGAAAAAATAATCGTAGCCTATAGATGGCAAGATGAAAACTATATTATGCTATTAGAAAGATCTTGTAATCAATGGAGTGTAATAGATAACATAAAGGGAAAAGGTTATGGTGTTTCTTACTTTAAAATAGCACCTATAACAGATAATGGTATAAATAATTTAATTGTAGGTTGGAGAATGGGAGCTATATGGTCTGAGTTAGATATACTTCAGTGGACTCCATATGGGTTTAGAAGGATTATAGAAGAGGGGATATATTATAGTAAAATTGAAATAGAAAATATAAAAAATAAAAAGGCTGTAAATAATAAAAATGAAATAGCATTATGGTTACATGATACAGCAGAAGCGTACAAAGTTGAAATATATAAATGGAATTTGGGGAAATTAGTGAAAGCTGAAGATGTATATCCTTATTATTTTAGAAGAGTTATAGAGTTTTACAAGATGAAAGTAAAAGAAGATGATAATTTTCCAGTGTACTGGTATTATTTAGTAGATGCTCAGATTAAAGGAAAGAAGTATAAAGATGCATTAGAATCCATAGATAGAGCCTTAAAGCTTCCTAAAGCCTATCCTTCTAAAAAAGAGTTATTGAAATTAAAAGACTATATATATTCACAGGTGAATTGTGAATATATAAATTTATATCCGGCACCTATAAATACTATTAATGGAGTTAGATGGGGATATATAAATGAAAAGGGAGAGTTTGCAATTAAACCTGTATATAATTTAGCTTTAGAATTTCAATGTAATGGAGTTGCAGTTGTAGAAAAAGATAATTTTTATGGAGTTATAGATAGAAATGGTGATTATATAGTGAAGCTTAAATATGGATTTATAAGTGAATTTTCAGAGAAGAGAGCCATCGTTATTGATAATGAAAAATTTAATATAATAAATGAAAAGGGAAAAAAATTAATTTCTAAATTTAAAAGTTATAATTATATAGGAAATTTTAGAGAAGGAAGAGCTCAATATGGAATTATAGATTTTACTAAAGGATATATTTATGGATATTTAGATAGGTATGGAAAGGCAATTATACCAGCACAATATGAGTATGGAAATGATTTTTATGAAGGAAAAGCTGTAGTTAGAATTAAAGAAAATGAATATGCTCTTATAAATAGAAATGGAGAAATGTTGAATAAATACGAACATATATTCGTAGGTAATTTAAGAGAGGGACTTTTATCCTTCAAAGAAGATATAGGAGGGAAATATGGTTTTATAGATGAAAAAGGAAAGATAGTTATAAAACCTCAATTTACATTTGCTCAGGACTTTTATGAAAAAAGAGCTGTAGTAAATATTATGAACAACTATGGTGTAATAAATACAGAAGGAAACTATGTAATAGAGCCTAAGTATAATGACATAATTTTATTAGGAGAAAATAGATTGGCTATAGGAATAGCTATAGATAAAATATCAAAGTTTATAGGATCTAAATATGCCATTGCAGATATAGATGGAAATATATTAACAGACTTTATTTATTATGGAGTTTCAAATTATAAAAATAGAATAGCTTCTGTTTATGATGATAAAAATACTTTCTTTATAGATAAAGAAGGTAATAAAATTGAAAATTTGCCTATAGTAGAAGGAAGAGGGACATTAACAGTAGAAAATGAATTAATAAAAGCCTACGTGGATTATAAGATTTCTTATTTTGATAAAGAAGGAATTTTAATATGGAGGGAAAATTCAGCTATTTCTTTAAATGACAACTATACAATTATAGAAGAAAAATATAAACCTAATAAGGATTATTTAGTATATTATCCAAAAGTTCAAGGAATGAAAGATAAGGATTTAGAAGATAAAGTTAATAATAAACTTAAAAGTTTATCAGAAGTGGAGCCTATAGAAGAGAATATTCAATTAGAGTATAGCTATTTAGGAGATTTCAAAATAGAGTTTGTTGAAAAGAAATTATTAGTATTAGAACTTCAAGGATATAAATTTTATTTTGGAGCAGCTCATGGTATGCCAAGTAAGATCTATGTAAAAATAGATCTAAATTCAGGAGAATTTTATGAATTACAAGATTTATTTAAAGAAGATAGTAACTATGAAATAGTTTTAAGTAATATAATAGGAGAACAAATAAAAAATAATCCAGAATACTCTTATATATTCCTAGATAGTTATAATGGAATAAAAAAAGACCAACCTTTTTATTTATCAAAGGATGCATTATATATTTATTTTTATCCTTATGAAATTGCACCTTATGCTGCAGGATTTCCTACCTTTAAGATTCATTATAAGGATATAATGGATATAATTAATGAAGTAGGTGAATTTTGGAATGCTTTTAATTAAGAATAAGAGTAAATGTTTATTCTTAATTAAAATAAAAAAGGCAATATTAGAGTTGATATGATCCCTCTAAAGTAGGCATGGTAAATAACCAAATCTATTTTGGAGGGATTTTATTAATATCATACACTTTATGGAAACTATTTATTTCAACGTATAGTAAATTATTAAAATGAAATAATATAGTTAAGTTAAACCAATTAAGGTATATATTTAAATAAATTACAAATTAACTAATAATACTAGAAACCGTCAATCTTATAGGCCTATACATAAATAAGGATTAGATAGCATCATATTACAAATAGTAAAATATGAAAGTTAAGAAAATAACTTATTCCATTAATTTTAAAAAGTGAAGAGTAAAAATAAAAAAAATTTTTATATATAGAATTTTTGAAAACGTTATAGCCATGGGGAAAGGTCACGTTTTAGGAAATTTTAACCAAAGTTAAGAAAATAACTATTATAGAAATCTTATAAAAAATGGAGTAAACTGAAAACAAAAATAGGTCGTACCATACTACCTTAAGGAAGAAGCCTGTATAAAAGTATATGGGAGCAGAATTACCAGCCATATTAGGGTCAATAACATGTAGGGTAATAAATATAACTATGACAAAAATATTTTATAAAGCATATTTTATGGCACCTGTGTTTGGATTCTAATTGCTTAAACTAATGAGGAGGATAAAATATGGCAAAGATAAAAGTACCATATCACAAGAAAATGATTGAAATAGAGATAGAAAATAAAAATTTAGTAGGAATTTTAGAATCAAAAGCAGAAGATTATAAAAGAAATTTAAGCCAAGAAGAAATTGTTGAGGCTGCATTGGACAATCCTATACAATGCGAAAAATTAGAAGATTTGGTAAAGGGAAAGAAGAACGTGGTTATAATAACTAGTGATCATACGAGACCGGTACCAAGTAAGATAACAATGCCTATACTTTTAAGAAGAATAAGAGAGGTTAATCCTGATATAGATATAAAAATATTGATTGCGACAGGTTTTCATAGAGAATCAACAAAAGAAGAGCTTATAAATAAATTTGGCGAAGAAATAGTTAAAAATGAAAATATAGTTATGCATGTATCCACTGATTATAGCACTTTAGTGAAGGTTGGAAAATTGCCATCTGGTGGAGAGCTTATATTAAATAAATTAGCAATGGAAGCAGAACTTTTAATAGCAGAGGGATTTATAGAATCACATTTCTTTGCAGGATTTTCAGGGGGAAGAAAGAGTATACTACCTGGAATAGCTTCTGCAAAAACTATAATGGCAAATCATTGTGGTGAATTTATTGCTAGTCCCAATGCTAGGACTGGAATATTAAAAGATAATCCGGTACACAAAGACATGGTTTATGCCGCTGAAAAAGCTAATTTAGCCTTTATATTAAATGTGGTAATAGATAGTGAAAAGAAAGTTATAAATGCTTTTGCAGGACATAGACAATATGCCCATGAAACAGGATGTAAATTTGTACTTGAACTTTCAAAAGTTGAAAAGGTAAAAGCCGATATAGTAGTTTCAAGTAATGGAGGATATCCATTAGATCAAAATATATATCAATCAGTAAAAGGTATGACAGCTGCTGAGTCTACCTGCAGGGAAGGTGGAGTAATAATAATGGTAGCAGCTTGTAATGACGGGCACGGAGGTCAATCATTTTATGATAATTTAGCTAATAGTAAATCACCAAGAGAACTTTTAGATAGAATAGCCAAAGTTCCTAGATATGAAACAGTTCCAGATCAATGGGAATTTCAAATATTAGCTAGGATGTTAGATAAATTTACAGTTATTTTAGTTACAGATATGTGTGATTCCAATATGATTAAAGCTATGCATATGGAGCATGCATATAATTTTGAAGAAGCTTTAAATAGAGCTTATAAGTTAAAAGGAAAAGAGGCTAAAGTAGCGGTAATACCTGATGGTGTGTCTGTAATTGTAGGATAAAAATTTATTATTAAACATAAATGGATTTTGGAGGTAATTTATATGGATATTTTAGTATGTATAAAACAAGTTCCTGGAACATCAAAAGTAGAGGTAGATCCAGTAACAGGAGTATTAAAAAGGGATGGAGTAGATTCAAAGATGAATCCATACGACTTATATGCTTTAGAAACAGCATTAAGACTTAAAGAAAACTTTGGAGGAGTTGTAAAGGTAATAAGCATGGGACCTCCTCAAGCAGCAGAGGTTATAAAAGAATCTTATATGATGGGAGCCGATGAAGGGGTACTTCTTTCAGATAGAAAATTTGCAGGAGCGGATGTTTTATCGACAGCTTATACCATATCTCAAGGTGTAAGAGAAATGGGTAAATTTGATCTAATACTTTGTGGAAAGCAAACCACAGATGGTGATACGGCTCAAGTTGGACCAGAGATGGCAGAATATTTAGATATAGCTCATATAGCAAATGTAATAAAAATAGAAGAAGTTAAAAATGATTCTATAGTAGTGGAAATGGATATGCCAAACACAATAGAAGTAGCAGAGATAAAATATCCATGTCTTTTAACAGTAGAAAAAGATATATATGAGCCAAGACTCCCATCTTATAGAAGAAAGCTAGAAACAAAGGATAAAGAAGTTAAAATGTTAAGTCTAAAAGATTTTAAAGATAAAAATGAAAATATGTATGGATTAAATGGATCACCAACACAGGTAGAGAGAATATTTCCACCAGCAGTAAATACAGATAAAGAAATGTGGACAGGGAGCGGAGAAGAATTAGGAAATAAGTTAACATCAAAACTTAAAGAATTGAAATTTGTATAAAATAAAGTAATACTAATGGGAGGCTTTTAATATGGGAAAATTAGTAGTAAATCAAGAAAAATTAACTCCTTCAATTATAGAGGAGTTAGTTAAAATATGTCCTTTTGGAGCATTAGGAGAAAATAGTGGCAAAATAGAAATTTCAGCAGCCTGTAAAATGTGTAAGCTATGTGTTAAAAAGGGACCAGCTGGTGTTATGGAATTTGTAGAAGGAGAGAAAAAACCAGAAATAGATAAGAGTCTTTGGAAAGGCATAGCCGTATATGTAGATCATGTTGATGGAGATATTCATCCAGTAACTTATGAACTTATAGGTAAAGCAAAAGAACTAGCAAAAAAAATAAATCACCCAATATATGCAGTATTTGTTGGTCATGACATAAAAGACAAAGCAGAAGAACTTCTTTATTATGGAGTAGATGAAGTGTTTGTATATGATAATGAAGAATTAAAAGATTTTAGAATAGAACCATACACTAAAGCTTTAGAAAATTTCATAAATAAAAATAAACCAACTGCATTATTAGTAGGTGCAACAACAGTAGGAAGATCTCTTGCACCAAGAATAGCAGCTAGATTTAGAACAGGACTTACAGCGGATTGTACAATATTAGATATGAAAGAAAATACAGATTTAGTACAAATAAGACCAGCCTTTGGTGGAAATATAATGGCACAAATAATAAATCCTAATAATAGACCTCAGCTTGCAACAGTAAGATATAAGGTTATGGATGCACCAGAGAGAAGTAAAGAAAAAAAGGGTAAAGTAACTCTTTGTAGCATAGATAAGAGCCAGTTAGATTCACAAATAAAAGTATTAAAGGTAACAAAGAAACAAGTAGAAGAAAGCATATCAGATGCGGATATAATAATTGCAGTTGGAAGAGGACTTAAAAAAGAAAAAGATTTAGATATGATAAATGAACTGACAGAATTAATAGGTGCTCAAATAGCTGTAACAAGACCATTAATAGAAGCAGGATGGGCAGATGCAAAATGTCAAATAGGTTTGAGTGGAAGAACAGTAAAACCTAAACTTATAATTACCTGTGGTATATCAGGAGCCGTACAATTTACAGCTGGAATGAATAATGCAGATTGTATAGTAGCTATAAACAAAGATCCCAAGGCATCTATATTTAATGTAGCTCATTATGGAATAGTAGGAGATATTTATGAGGTAATACCAACACTTATAAGTAATATAAAAGAAGGTAAAGCACTAGCTGTATAATTTCTAGGGTATTAAGGATTAATTGACTAACTGATAATTCAATTTTGGAGGTAATTATTATGGAGTATAAAAAATTAGATGTTAAAGATATAGAGTTTCTAAAAAGTGTAGTAGGGCAGGAAAGAGTATATACAGGCGAATATATAAATGAAGATTATAGTCATGATGAACTTGGTGGAATAAGTAAAATGCCTGATGTTATGGTAGAAGTTTTAAGCACAGAAGAAGTATCAAAAATAATGGAATATGCTTATAAAAATAATATTCCAGTAGTTGTAAGAGGATCAGGAACTGGACTTGTAGGGGCATCTGTTCCAATTCATGGTGGAATAATGATAAATATGACAAAGATGAATAGGATATTAGAAATAGATGAAGAAAATTTAACTCTTACTGTAGAACCAGGAGTTCTTCTTATGGAGATTGGAAAATTTGTAGAAGAGCGTGATCTTTTTTATCCACCAGATCCAGGCGAAAAATCAGCAACTATAGGTGGAAATATAAGTACTAATGCTGGTGGAATGAGAGCAGTAAAATATGGAGTTACAAGAGATTATATAAGAGGGTTAGAAATAGTTCTTTCGAATGGTAAAGTTCTTGAAGTCGGTGGAAAAGTAGTTAAGAATAGTTCTGGATATAGCATAAAGGATTTAGTTTGTGGGGCAGAAGGAACTTTAGCTATAGTTACAAAAGCTACATTGAAATTATTACCATTGCCAAAGAAGGCTATAAGCTTGCTTATACCATTCCCAAACTTAGAAATAGCAATAAATACTGTTCCAAAAATAATAAAATCAAAATCAATACCAACTGCTATAGAATTTATGCAAAAGGAAGTTATATTAGCAGCAGAAGAATTTTTAGGTAAGAAGTTCCCGGACAATTCTTCAGATGCCTATTTATTATTAACATTTGATGGAAATACTAAAGAAGATATAGAAAAAGATTATGAAAAAGTTGCGAATATCTGCTTAGAAGAAGGAGCTCTTGATGTATATATTTCAGATACAGATGAAAGAAAAGAAGCAGTATGGTCAGCTAGGGGTGCATTCCTTGAAGCAGTTAAAGCATCTACTACAGAAATGGATGAATGTGATGTTGTAGTTCCAAGAAATAAAGTGGCTGCTTTTGTAAAATATACAGATGAACTTCAAAAACAATTTGATATAAGAATAAGAAGTTTTGGTCATGCAGGAGATGGAAATTTACATGTATATGTATTAAAAGATGATCTAACCCAAGAAGAATGGGATCAAAAATTAAAAGATGTATTTGAATGTATGTATAAAAAATCTGTGGAACTAAATGGACTAGTTTCTGGAGAACATGGTATAGGCTTTGCTAAAAAACCTTATTTATTTGAACAATATGGTGAAGAATACATGGAACTTATGAAAAATATTAAGTTAGCATTTGATCCTAAAAATATATTGAATCCAGGCAAGGTTTGTCAGTAAAATAATAAAGTTTTTTTAAGCGAAAATGGAGAAGCATATGAATATTTTTTAATTCATATGTTTCTTCATTTTTATTTGTATGAAGCATTAGCATTAAAATATAAAATAGGTGAGTCTTTTTATAAATATTTGGATTATTGTGGAAAAAAGTTTAAAAATGTAGTAAAATTTACCATGATGAATAGTAAACTTCGTTGTAATTTAAAAAATAAACTTTAATTACTTTAAGCTTATACAGACTAGAAGTATAGGAGGTTACGTTTATGTTTAAAGTAGCAATTTGTGATGATGAGCCTGTTATCTGTGGGGATATTGAGAAAATTTTGTTAAATTATCAAAAATATAATTTTGAAGAAATAGAAATTGAAGTGTTTTATTCAGGAGAAGAATTATGTAGATATATGGAAAAGGGACATTTTTTTGATTTGATATTTTTAGATATAGAAATGAAAGAGATTAATGGTATTGAGGTAGGGAGAAAAATACGGGAAGAAATGGACGATTATCTTACCAAAATTGTTTATATTTCAGGTAAAGACAGTTATGATAGGCAATTATTTGATGTACAACCTATGCATTTTTTATCTAAACCAATTAGTGAAGAAAAAATTATTGCAGATTTAAATTTAGCAATGAAATTATTACAAAAACAAAGATTGGTATTTAGCTATAAGAAGGGATATGAAGTATTAAGAGTACCTATTAAAAATATTATCTATTTTGAGAGTTTAAACAGAAAAATAAAAATTGTTACAACAAGAGGGGAAGATATGTTTTATGGAACTATAGATGAAATATTTAATAAGGTTGCCAAATATCAATTTATTCGTATACACAGGTCATATATTATAAATTATATTCATGTAAGCCGATTTAAATATGAAGAAGTTATTATGTCTAGTTCCTCCTGCCTTCCTATAGGACAATCAAGAAGGAGTGAAGTAAGAAAACTTCAGCTTGCTTTTGAAAATGAGGGTTAAATTATGAATATTAGCGTGTATGACATTTTATATATAACAACTAATATTTTTGGAACATATATTATTTTTAAATTTATGATGGTGTTCTTTTCTAGGGAGGATGTAAATAAAAAAGTAGAATTGTGTTCTTATATAGTATATTTTTTTGTTATTTCATTGGTATATTTATTTATAAAAGTTCCAGTAATTATGATGGTTTGCAATATTTTATTTTTTTTCATAATATCTTTAAATTATAAATCTGATATGGAAAAAAGAATTTTTGCAATTATGTTTATCTATTTAATTTTTATGTGCATTGAAGTTATTGTCATTAAGTTACTTTCAGGATTGCAATTTGATATATTTGCAGAAAATAAATATTACTCTGCTTATGGTTTAATTGTATTAAAATTGGCTACATATATTGTAGTTCTGATTTTAAATAAATATAAAAATTCCAAGCAAGGAGAGAAAGTGCCTATTTCTTATTGGATTTGTATTACACTTATTCCAATGGCATCTATGTATATTATATTATTACTTTTTCATTTGAATATTGCAAATGGAACTTTTATGATTTTGGGAGTTATATTTATATTATTAATTAATTTCTCTACATTTTATTTATATGAAGTAATTTCATCAACTTGTGCAAAACAAGCAGAAAAGCGATGGATTATTCAGCAAAATAAATATTATGAGAAGCAGTTTAGTTTAATGAAATCTTCCATGAAAGTAACAAAGGCTATAAAACATGATTTAAAGAATCATTTGTTAACAGTTTATTCTTTGTTACAAAAAGAGAAGAGTGAAGAAGCACTAAAGCATATATCAGATATCATAGAAGTATGCAATAGGCAAAAAGAATATGTACATTCAGGTAACACTGTTATTGATAGCGCTCTTAATTTTAAATTTCAAGAAGCAAGCCAAAAGAATATAAGGATAAATTTAAATTTAAATATACCTGAGAATATAGAAATTCCATCCTTTGATGTATCAATTATTCTGGGAAATTTATTGGATAATGCAATTTATGCAGTGGATAAACTAGAAAATAATAGATATATTAATTTTAAAATGCAATATACTAAAGGAAGGTTAATACTCAGAATTGAAAATCCATTTAATGGACAAATATTAATGAATAATAACAAAATTATTACTACAAAAGAAGATAGAAACAATCATGGTATAGGAATTGAAAGTGTTAAAATTATCTTAAAAAAGTATAATGGATCTATGGATATAAAGCATGATAATAATATATTTTCAGTGATCTTATTACTTTATATTAATTGAGAAAATTGCATAATTCATTTTAAAATATAATTATATAAATACATTGTATTAATATATTTGATTAAACACAATATGTTGTATGCAGATTAGGAATCTTTTAATTGTGCAATTTGCTCAATTAAAAAATAGCAGCAGAATTATAAAAAATTCTGTTGTTATTTTTGTGTGTTTAAAATATAAGTTAAATAAAAATCTTACTTCACTGCAAAAGCATATATAGTTCATTGCAAAAGCCTGCACAGACAAATAAAAGTGGTTTAATATAAGTATAAAATAATTCTAATTGAAATGGGGGAGTGAGTAGAAATGAAGAATTTTAAAATGAAAATAGGTAGAATTTTAGCATGTCTGGCACTTATGGTCACAGCTTATAATGTAAATGCAGCTTGTATATTCCTTGTTCACCAACCTAAAATGCCAGAAGGTTCAGAAAAACTGAGAAAATTCTAATGGTACTTTCTATATCAGAAAAAATTGTAGATAAACTCATTGATGGCAATATTATTGAGAGTGAGGATAAAGATTTATATACATATGGATTTCATCAAGGATTTTTAATAATTTTTAATATCCTTACTGCCATAGCTATAGGTCTTTTATTTAAAATGGTATGGGAAAGCTTAGTTTTTTTGATGGCATATATCCCCCTAAGATCTTATGCTGGGGGATATCATGCCAGAACACCTTTAAGATGCTATATGTTTTCCTTAATTATTATAATAATGGTGCTTTTAGGAATAAAGTTTATATATTGGAATAGTATTATTTGTATTATTGTAACCTTTTGTACTGCAAGTATAATATTTGCTCTTCAACCAGTGGAAGATGAAAATAAACCCCTAGACAAAAAGGAAAGAGTTGTTTATAAAAAAAGAACAAAATCTATATTACTTGTTTTAATTGGAATAGGATTAGTGTTTTGGTTTTTTGATAATGAACAAATATCAATTACTATAATAATGGCATTATTTGTAATAACTTTTATGCTTATACTTGGAAAAATAAAAAATACAATTAAAGCCAATAACTGATAAAAATCAAATTACTTAATGTTTTATTTTAAAAATAACTTTTTCAATAAATATAACAAATTAGAAAAGATAAAGTAATAATAAAATTATATTGAGATAGAAATGATTACATCATTTTAATAAATAAGAAAATATAGATTAATATAAACAGTTTAGGGGGACTGACTATGTTAATAAGAAAATTAGTAAGTGTTTTGCTGATTGGTACAGTTGGAGTTTTATTAGGTGCATGTTCTATAAATGGAACTTTAAATAATTTTAAAAATGGAATATATATAGATACGCTTGAGACTCCTATTGTTCATGATGTTTATAATTATAAAGGAAAACCAAATGTTGAAGTGTTATCTATTTTTAATTCTATTGGTGATGTTAGAATCAGCAAATCGAATACTAATGATTTGAAGGTTAAGATAAAAATGGTGCAAACTAAATCAATAAAAGATATAGATAAAAAGTTAAAGAATCTTTCTATTAAACCTAAAATTACAAATGATGTAGTTTTTTACGAACCTTTATATGCAAACAATACAACTCTTAATTATTGGGATTGGATTAAATCTAGTTCAAATGCAAATGGAATACAAGTGAATTTTGATATACAAATACCAGATACAATTAAAGAAGTTCGTATTTATAGTGAATTGGGAAATATTGCTTTACAAAATATTTCAGCAAAAATTTATGCTCAAACTAATATTGGCAATATTATTGGATCAAACATAAATCCTTTGGATAGTGCAGTATTTAAAGTAAATATACCTTCAGATGGAGAAACTGCATTAGATCTTACATTATCTAGCATTGATAATGTAAATTCTATAACAGCAGGGATGACATCAGGCAATGCAGTTTTAAATTTACCATCAGGATCAAGATACAGTTATAAACAAATAAAACCTGAAAAAATACCTGTTACATATCCCTATGATATGTATTCAAAAGAGCAATTTGAATATTGTAGAAAACATAGCTTAGCTACATTTAAACCAATAAAAATTAAACAAGGAAAGACAATTATAAATACAGTTACAGTTGAAGAAAGCTTACGTAAGGTTTTAATTGAAGAACAATAATATTTATTCATAAAATTAGCATTGGAGAGGAGGGAGAAGTTTATATAATACAATTTATATTGATTTAGTTGCTGTATCAATATAAATTAGAGGAAAGACTATTAAAAAATTTAGAATCTTAAAAAATAAGAGCTTAACTTTACAAATCTCAATTTTAGATGTTTGAATAATTGTTTAGTAAGTTCTTTGTTGCATGTTTAATCATTAAGTTTAATCTAAGAAAGTAAAAATTAATAAGAAGTATAAATAATAAGACAAATCCCAATTAGTATATTCTTAGGGAATTTATTTAAATTTAATTTATAAAGTTTTCATAAAAAGCTATTTGAATTATTATTCTTATAGCTTTTTTTGTTATATAAAAAAATAAGTTTGTAATTGGATTATAAAATAAATTTAATTTTATGAAATTGTTGACATGGAAACAAAAATATATTAGTATTGTATCTAAGGAAACAAAAATCTGTGTTGTTTTTTTATCAAAAATAGTAGGTAGGTGTTTGAAGTGGATAATATCAATAGTATTATGGAAGGTTTTAAAGAAATATATGAAAAAGAAGAAATACTAGGAAAGATATCATTTAGGGGTGAATATGAAAAGTATGGTGTTTCAGAAATACATTGTATAGATTTTATAGGCAAAATAGAAAATCCCAATGTTACTAGAATATCTCAAAGCATGAATATGACTAGAGGTGCTATAAGTAAAATTTGCAAAAAACTTTTAAATAGTAAACTTATAGATAAATATAAGAAGCCTGAGAATGATAAAGAAATATATTTTAAATTAACAAAATCAGGTGAAGGATTATATAAACTTCATGAAATAAAACATAGAGAGTGGGAAGAAAGAAATAATAATTTTTTTAAAAATATAGATAAAGAAGAACAAGAAATTGTAGATAGTTTTTTAAAAAAATTTAATAGCTATTTAGATAAAATAATAGAGTCAGAAGGAGATGTATAATATGAATTTACATTTAAAGGAATTCAATATTCCAGAAAAAATATTAAAATGGGGAGATTCTCAACCAGCACATCAAAGACAACATATAGGAACCCATATAGATTGCTATAATCTATCAAAAATAGAGTTACCATCAGAAATGGATGTTAGGGTAATAGATGTAAGAAACTTAGATATTATAGATATTAATATATTAGATAATATATCAATTAAAGAAGATTCTTTTGTAATATTTAGAACTGGATATTTAGAGAACTACGGATACGGAAGTGAGGAGTATTTTAATTCTAAATTAAGTCCATATTTAACTAATGATCTTGTAGATAAATTATTAGATTTAAATGTAAAATTAATAGGAATTGATTTAAGTGGAATACAACATGGAAAACATCACGTTGCCATAGATAAATATGTTGAAAATAAAGGAACTTATGTAGTAGAAAATATATGTAATTTAGATAAAGTTTATTCAGAATTTAAGGCAGATTTAAAGTGGTTTCAACTAGAAGGTGCTACAGCCATAAAAGTTCAGATTGAAACTTTATAAATTCATTGTAATTTACTAAGATTTTAGTTAGTGATGATACGAGAGGGTAATATAATAAGAAAATAATTAGGTTAGATCTGAATAAATATAGATATTTTAAATCTAATATGAAGTTTTAAATTGTGTAAAATCTACTAAAGGTGACTTATTATAGATGGTAAAATAGGAACTATATATATTCCAACTGGATAGAAAATTTACTAAACATAGCTCATAATTTAAATTAATAATATTAAAAACCGCTAATTAATCATTAACATTTAATTAGCGGTTGTCTTATTTTTATATAATTCTTATTTACTATTTATACTCTTTTGCAAGTTTTTCAAAAGCAGGCATAGAGTTCTTTATTTGTTCAGTTGTAACACAATAAGAAATTCTTACATAGCCTGGAGCTCCAAAATCATCAGCAGGAACTATTAATAATTCGTGTTTTTTAGCTTTTTCATAGAAAGCATAAGCATCTGGTTCCATTGATTTAACAAATAGATAAAATGCACCGTCTGGTTTTACACATGTATAACCTAATTCTGTTAGTCCATTATATAATATATCTCTATTTTTCTTATAAACTGAGATATCAGCAGTTTGGTCAATACATTTTGCAATTACTCTTTGGAATAAACTTGGAGCACATACATATCCTAATGATCTACCCGCTCCACATACTGCAGCATATACGTCTTGCCAATTTTCCATTTCATTGGATACAACTATATATCCTATTCTTTCTCCTGGTAATGAAAGAGATTTACTAAATGAATAGCAAACGAATGTATTAGCGTAGTATTTTGTTAAATAAGGAACTTCAATATCATCATAAACTAATTCTCTATAAGGTTCATCTGAAATTAAATATATTGGATGACCATATTCATTTGATTTTTCTTCAAGTACCTTACAAAGTGATTTAATACCTTCCTCAGATATAATAACTCCAGAAGGATTATTAGGAGAATTAATAAGAACAGCTTTAGTTTTAGGTGTTATTGCTTCAATTAAATTATTTATATCAATTTGAAAATCATCTTCATTGGACTTAACTACAACAGGTGTTCCACCAGCATTTTGAATAAATACACGGTATTCAGGAAAAAATGGAGTGAAAACAATAAATTCATCTCCTTGAACAGCTAGTGCTTTTAAAGATATACTAAGTGAAGCTGCTGCTCCAACTGTCATATATATGTTATCAGGGCTCAAGTTTGTAGAATATTTATTATTAATAGAATCTGAAATTGTTTTTCTAACACTAAGATCTCCTTGTGCTGATGTGTAGCTGTGCAAACGTATAGAATCTTCTTTTTCTAATAACTCTTTAATAGTTTCATTTACACAATCTGGTGCTGGAATACTAGGGTTTCCTAAGCTAAAATCGTATACATTTTCTGCGCCTATTTCTTTTTTTCTAGTTGCTCCGTATTCAAAGATATCACGTATTATAGAACGTTTTTTTCCAAGATTAAGCATTTCATTTGAAATCATTTTAATTTCCCCCTAAAAACAATATAGTTTGAACTTATTATCTTTAACATCTTTTATAAGATATTAGTTCCTTAAATTTTTTAAATATTCCTCATAATTCATTTTTAGTTTTTTAAACTTCATATTTAATTGCGGAAGTTTTGAATTTTCTGATATTTAATAAGATATTTATATTATTATACATTTATGAAAACTCTATTTATTTTAAATATGTTTTCTCATATAATGTAATAGACAGTTTTCCTGTGTAAATATATATTGAGAAAGAGATACAGGATTTTTCTTATAAATACTACATTTCTACATGTTTGTTATTATTATAACATATAGAATTGATTTTGACTAACTTTTTTATTATTTTTATGTTGAAATTTAACAATATATATATAAATATAATACTAACCATTAAATTATTAGTATTATTTATATATATATTGTTAAATTTTAATAAACAGAATGTAAGATTATTGAAGGATTTATTTATGATTATATTAATGTTACCATTACTTAATATTAATATATTGTTTTAAAGTATTATAAGAAACTGGCTTAATTAAGCCAATGGTTGGAGCAATAGTTAACAGTCATATAATATTTAACAGATAGAGTTTAACAATTAAATATAATAAATTATTCACAAGTTTTTTAATTTAATTAAAAAATGGGTGATTGCAATTTAAAAAAGTAAATATTCATAATATTATTGAATATTTATTTTGTTTTTGTTAAAAAATTATTACGATAAACTTCTTCTCTTTGGTGAAAATGAATTGGAACTTTTAGGAGAGAATGAACTTATTTACACTGTAGGTAACAAAGTAAAAACAAGAAGATGGATATGGAGACAAAGCAAATAAGGCAAAATTACTGAAGAGAGCAAAAACATATTTTCCCCTATAGATGGATTTAAAGATAAAAACTATAATAATGTAATTAATGCAGCTTCCCTAACATTTTCTAATCCTAGAAGTCTTACATAAAATTTTTTAATTCACTTATTAATGTTTTTTTCATATTATTTAATATGTCTGTTCAAATAAGCATCTCCGAGATGTCTTCCAATATTATTTTTCTTATAGGCTCACACTAACCCTACTCGCTGTGGATACGTAATAAATATCTACTCTTTCCATCAAAGATTTTAATATTTATATTATATTACTCTTTAATATTTGTTTTGTTAATAGATGTTATTATATCCTTTTCAGTAAGATGTACAAAAGTCATAAAGTGCTTAAATTAAAAAAGTGATATATTCTATTACACTAAATAAAAATTTTAAAAGAAACTGTATTTTTAGTGAAATAACTAGTCCTATTGAATTTTCAATAATATAAATAAAACTAACTATTTTAACGTAAATATCAATTAACAAACGATTGTACATGATAAAATTAGAGAAATATAGGTATTATAATATTAATGAATAAATTAGATATTGTGGAAACTTTTAGAAATATAAAGTAGAATAAAACATAGTGGTAGAAAGGTCATACCACAAAACCAAAATATCATAATATCAAAAGCTAACATACCACAATATTAAAAAGGAGGGTTTATGTGAATATTTATACAATTTGTTTTATTGCTTTGATACCTATAGTGTGGTTGATGATTTCATTAGGGGTTCTTAAAATGCCAGGGCATAAAACATGTCCTGCAACATTGTTATTAACTGCAATTTTAGCAGTTGTAGTTTGGAAAATGCCAATTTCAGATGTAGTTTCGGCTGCTTTAGAAGGAACAGCGTTAGCCATCTGGCCTATAATACTTGTAATTGTTGCTGCAGTATTTACCTATAATGTATCTCTTTATACTAAAAGTATGGATACTATAAAAGAGATGATGATTTCCATAACTACGGATAAGAGAATATTGGTATTAATACTTGCTTGGGGATTTGGTGGATTTTTAGAGGCTATAGCAGGCTTTGGTACTGCGGTTGCTATTCCAGCAGGTATAATGACAGCACTTGGATTTGATCCTATTTTTGCAGCAGTAATATGTCTTATAGCAAATACTACACCTACAGCTTTTGGGGCTATAGGAATTCCAGTAACTACACTTGCTGAAATAACTAATATAGATGTAATGCAACTTAGTTACGCAGTAGGTTTGCAATTATTATTTTTAATAGTAATAATTCCAATAGTTTTAGTAATGTTAACAGGAAAAAGTATAAAATCTATTAAAGGTGTTTTTATGATAGCATTAGCTTCAGGACTCTCTTTTGCCGTACCTCAAGTATTAGTCACTAAGTATATGGGCCCAGAATTGCCAGCAATAATAGGGTCAATAACATGCATGATAGTAACTATAGCTATGGCAAAGATATTTTATAAGGATTCTGCCTCTAAAGATGTGAAAAGAATATCTTTTAAAAAAGCAATCTTAGCATGGCTACCTTTTATATTAGTTTTTGTCTTCATAATTTTGAGTAGTTCATTATTCCCAACAATAAACACAGGATTATCTAAAATACAATCAACTTTTTATATTTATACAGGTTCCAATGCTGATCCATTTACATTCTTGTGGATTGCTACACCAGGAACATTAATTATAATAGCTACTTTTATAGGAGGATTAATACAAGGAGCTAAATTTTCAGAATTAGTATCTGTGTTAGTGAAAACTATAAATCAAATGGGCAAATCTGCAATAACAATAATAGCTATAGTAGCTATGGCAAAGATTATGGGATATAGTGGAATGATAAAATCAATAGCGGCTGTATTAGTAGCAGTTACAGGGGAGTATTATCCTTTGATGTCACCTATAATTGGAGCATTGGGAACCTTTGTAACAGGTAGTGACACTTCTGCTAATGTATTGTTTGGAGGACTTCAGGTTGAAGTAGCTAATACTTTGGGACTAAATCCTTATTGGCTTGCAGCAGCTAATACTGGAGGGGCTACTGCAGGTAAAATGATATCACCACAAAGTATAGCTGTGGCTACAGCAGCTACTGGACTTGCTGGAGCAGAAGGTAAAATATTAAATGCAACTTTGAAATTTTGCATAGCTTTTGTAATCGTTTTAGGTATAATGGCTTATTTCATGGCGCCACTATTTGGATTTTAATTAGTTAAATTACTAAAAAAGGGATTATTATAATCTCTTCACGCTGTTGATAAACATATTTTGTCAACAGCTTTTTAAATTATACAAAAAGGATTCTCATTATTTATGTAGAATATATATAATATAGGCTAAAGAAATGCACGGTAGGGCTTCTATGAAGGATGAAAATGCTTACTAACAGTAAAGAAAAACAAAGTAAATTAGAAATAATTTATATAGAAAATTTAGTACCAAGCAATCATATACTTAGAAAAATAAATACATACATAGATTTTTCTCATAACAGATTTAACTAAAGATTTATATTGTCCTAATAATGGCAGACCATCAATAGATCCAGTTGTATTGTTTAAAATGCTTTTTATAGGATCCCTATTCGGTATACGTTCTGAGCGTCAGCTAGTAAAAGAAATAGAAGTTAATGTAGCTTATAGATGGTTTTTAGGCTTTGAACTTACAGATAAAATTCCTAGTCATTCTACTATAAGCTAAAATAGAACAAAACGATTTAATGACACTAATATATATCAAGAAATCTTTGATAATGATAATATTGTATTTTAAGCTATTAATAAAAAGCTAGTAGAAGGCAAAATTTTATACACTGATTCTACTCACTTAAAAGCTAACGCTAATAAACATAAATTTACAAAAGAATTAGTTACCAAATCTACAAAAGAATACTTTGATGAATTAGAAGAAGATATTAATGAAGATAGACTAAATCACGGAAAGACACCTCTAAAAAAAAGAAAAAATAGAAGAAACTAAAGAAATTAAGATTAGTACAACTGACTCTGATAGCGGATATATGATTAGAGATGGAAAACCCAAAGGATTTTTTTACTTAGATCATAGAACTGTTGATGGAAAATATAATGCTATTATAGATGTTCATGTAACTCATGGAAATATAAATGATGTATACCCATATGTTGAAAGAATAGAAACTCAAATAAAAAAATTCAATTTTAATACAAAATATATAGTTGCAGATGCTGGTTATTCTACTAATCCTATTTGTAAAAAAATATCAAATAAACAATATCAAGGAGTTTTTGCTTTTCGTTCAGGTCCTCATGTTAAAGGTAAGTGTACTAAATATAGATTTCAATATGTTAAAGAATTAGACGGATATGTTTGCATCAATAATTATTTTTTAAAATATAAAACTACTACAAGAGAAGGATATAAAGAATATGTTAGTGATGTGGAGCACTGCGCTCTATGCAAATACAAAAGTAAATGCTTAATATCTGATAAAGCAACTAATAGAAATACATCGTCATGTTTGGGAGGACTACAAAGATTAGGTTTTTAGATTTACTAAAACAGATAAAGGCAAAAATATTTATAAAAGAAGAAAAGAAACTATTGAGCGTAGCTTTGCAGATTCAAAAAATCTACATGGACTACGCTATGCTCGGTTCCGAGGAATAGAAAAAGTATCTGAGCAATGCTTATTAACAGCAGCTGTTCAGAATATGAAGAAGATAGCCAGAGTGCTATCGCACCTTTTTTTGAATCAATTTGAAAAAAATTCACCTATTATTATAAAAATAGTCCAGTACATTGATATGCTACCGCATAATAAATTAAAGCGTTATAAAACCCCATGCATTTGCATGGGGTTCTTGAACAATCTGGAATATCTAAGAGGGTGTATTCATGAATATTATAACGGTTAAAATAAATGGTGTTGAGTATAATTTAAAAGGAGAAGAACAAGAGGATTATCTTCACAAGGTAGCTAGATATGTAGAAAAAAAGCTAATGGATAGTCAATTAAATTTAGTAAAAGAGAAAAAAATTAAATCTCTTGAAAGTTAAAGAGCATAAAAAGTGATAAAAATATAAAATTAAATTACTTAAATATAAAGAATATTATTTCTTTATGGTAAATATGAATATTTGGATTATAAGGCTGTGAAATAAAATGTTTTAATATATAAAGCCCCATGCTTTAAAAAAAGCGTGTGGGCTTTAGTTATAAAAGTAAAAACATTTATGTTAATTTAATAATGCTTAAACTTACAGTTTGAAGAAAGTCTGTATCTGTAGTAATTGCTACTAAATTTAAAACTGAGTTACTAGTAGTTACTTCAATAATTGCACTATTATTAAATGTTTGAGTAGCAGTAGGTCCAGGACTTGTAATAACCCATGAATCAGAATATTGTATAAAAGATGAGTTTAATTTTAATTGAACTCCACTATAACCCGAACCTCCAAGACCGTCTACTGGTGAAGCTGAATAACTTACAAAATAAACTCCAGGTTGCAAAATAACATCTGCACTTCCATTTGTATACGATATATATGATCCTGTAGGACCATAAGAAGCACTAGTAAATGGAATAGGATTGTTTGCCTGAACATTAACATAAGTATTTCTTCCAACTACTAGGAAATTGTTTAGTGACCCAGTAGGGCCAGTAATGCCTTGAGGTCCAGTAGATCCGGTAATACCTTGAATACCTGTAGTACCAGTAACACCTTGAGGCCCAGTAGGACCAGTAATACCTTGAGGCCCAGTAGGACCAGTAATACCTTGAGGCCCAGTAGGACCAGTAATACCTTGAGGCCCAGTAGGACCAGTAATACCTTGAGGCCCAGTAGGACCAGTAATACCTTGAGGCCCAGTAGGACCAGTAATACCTTGAGGCCCAGTAGGACCAGTAATACCTTGAAGTCCAGTAGGACCAGGAACGCCTTGAGGACAAGTACATCTAGTACAGGTAGGAATACATATTTTCATACATTTATTGTTCAATAAAATTACCTCCTATTTTTAGTAAAATATTAATTTCTATACTATTAAAAATTAAACTAACATTACTATATAATATGATTATATAAAATTTGTGGTATAACATTAATTTAATTGTATAGATTTATAGCGTGGAATTTCAGATGATTAAAATGTAAAATTAGAATATTTTATATTTATAGCTTATTTTAAATGGGTAGAATTTAGAGCTATAAAATCATGAATTAAGATTCATACAAAATATATAGTTGCAGATGCTGGTTATTCTACTAATCCTATTTGTAAAAAAATATCAAATAAACAATACCAAGGAGTTTTTGCTTTTCGTTCAGGTCCTCATGTTAAAGGTAAGTATACTAAATATAGATTTCAATATGTTAAAGAATTAGACGGATATGTTTGCATCAATAATTATTTTTTAAAATATAAAACTACTATAAGAGAAGGATATAAAGAATATGTTAGTGATGCGGAGCATTACGCTCTATGCAAATACAAAAGTAAATGCTTAACATCTGATAAAGCAACTAATAGAAATACGTCGTTATGTTTGGGAGGACTACAAAGATCAGGTTTTTAGATTTACTAAAACAGATAAAGGCAAAAATATTTATAAAAGAAGAAAAGAAACTATTGAGCGTAGCTTTGTAGATTCAAAAAATCTACATGGACTACGCTATGCTCGGTTCCGAGGAATAGAAAAAGTATCTGAGCAATGCTTATTAACAGCAGCTGTTCAGAATATGAAGAAGATAGCCAGAGTGCTGTCGCACCTTTTTTTGAATCAATTTGAAAAAAATTCACCTATTATTGTAAAAATAGTTCAGTGCATTAACATGCTACCGCATAATAAATTAAAGCGTTATAGACCCCCATGCATTTGCATGGGGGTCTTGAACAATCTGAGGGATTATTGTAATCCCTTTTTTAGTTTATATCTATTTTTCAAGTATATTCTTAAGTTCTATTAAATTAGAAATTTCATAAGTAGGTTTTATATCTGTTCTATTTACAATTTTATTAGGATTAAACCAGCAGGTATCTATACCAAAATTTATGCCTCCCTGTATATCAGAGCTTAAGCTGTCGCCCACCATTAAAACTTTTCTTTTATCTGCATAATTCATATTATTTAAGGCATGTTCAAATATTTTAGGATTTGGTTTTGATACTTGAATCTCTTCAGATATTACTACATCTTCAAAGTATTTTGCTATAATAGATTTTCTTATTCTATTATTTTGCACATCCTTAAGACCATTAGTAACTATAGAAAGTCTATAATTTTTATGTAAACTTTCTATAAGGTTTATGCTATCATCATATAAAAATGATGCATGGGATAAATGCTTCATATATGATTTTGCAAAATCATGTTCATTAAATTTAATATTTAATTTATAGGATAATCTTTTAAATCTTTCAACCTTCAATTTTTGTTGAGTGATAAGACCATTTTCAAGTTCTTTCCATATAATTGTATTTATATCCTTATACACCTTTAGATGATAGTTTTCATCATATTTTATATTAAATTCTAACATAGCATTTTTAAAGGCATCTCTTTCAGATTTTTTAAAATCAAATAAGGTTTCATCTGCATCAAATATTATAATTTCGTACTTCATGGTAAACCTCCTAATATGGTTAATTTTCTAATTATAACATATAAATTTTTATAAAAAATCTTAGATTATTAAATAAATTAATTCATTTCAACATTGTCATATAATTTAAGATTTTTGCTTATACTTCTTATGTAAGGACTTATCATAATTATCTTTTTTAAAAAATACTTATGATAAGTATAGTGGCATTTATAAGAGATAAGTTCATATGTAAATTACTCTTATGTTTTGGTTTACAATAGCTTATAAATAAATTACAATAATTATATAAATTTTAATATGACATATGTCATGTTATGGAGGACTTATGAAAAAAATTTTGAATAATAATCTTTTAAACTATTATATTAATAAGCATAATATAGAAAACATATTTGACAAGGATATATTAAAATATGAACAACTTCATTTCTATGAAAAAGAGGAATATATTAAAAGCAGAGTCTAATCTTGAATACTATTATTTGATTGTAGATGGGAAAATCAAAATTTCTTATCCCTTTGAAAATGGTAAATCAATGCTTTTGAAATTTTACAAAGACTTTAATACTATAGGAGATTTAGAGTTTTTAAAAAACATTCCAATACTCTGCGACGTTGACACAGTAGGAGATACTTATTTGATAGCAATACCTTCAGATATACTTAGAAAAAACTATTTAAATAATATAAAGTTTTTACACCATTTAATAGACTCTTTAAGTGAAAAACTTTATGCGACAATTAATAATAGCTCATATAATTTTGTATATCCGCTCATAAATAGATTATCTAGCTATCTAGCTGAACATATAGAAGAAAAAACTATATAATTTTAAATTCATCATTCTTAGAAATTGCTCAATTCCTAGGAACAACTTATAGGCATTTAAATAGAACATTTAAAGAGCTTGAATCAAAATCAATTATAAAATGTGAGAATAAAACAATATATATATTAGATGAAAATAGACTTAGAGATCTATCTAAAAACTTTTATATAAAATCTATATAATGTTAGGATATTATAATTAATAAAATAGGACCTACCATAAAAAGGTAAGTTCTTGTTACGCCCCTAAGAATATTACTTTTGTTCTAATATAGTAGATTTGGTGCTTTTTTATTATTTTGCTAAAACCCCATTAGCTTCTTAACATTAACACAGTTTTCTTTAGAGGTGAGCAGTTCTAAAAGTTTGAAAGCTACATCGAAAGCAGTTGAAGGATTGTAGTAAGTAATTATATTTTTATCTACAACAACAGATTCATCACGAAGAACATTTGCACCAAATTCAGATAATCGGTTTTACCTTTTTATGTAGTTAAGAATGAGATAAAGGAAGGAACTCTTAAGACGATAGAATTAAAAGAATCATTTGATAAGTTTAGAACTCAACTTGTGTATCATAAAAATAAAAGCATATCTTTACCAATGAGTAAACTAATAGAAATTGCATTGAAAAACTCTTGCAACTGGAAATAAAATCAACATAATAGATTTTAAAATTTTACTAAGGGTTATAGAGATGGGGTGAATTGATGGATATTGAAAGAATCATAAATATATATGGAAATTATGTTTTTAACTATGCTTTAAAATTATCTTGTAATCCTTCTGTTGCAGAAGATTTAACACAAGAAACATTTATTAATGCATGGCAGAAAATTAGTACTTTAGAAAACTCCAATGCAATTAAATCTTGGCTACGAAAAATATGTTTTAATAATTTTTTAATGTATGAAAGAAAAAATAAAAATTATACAGAATTACTTTATGAGGATATTAATATTCTTGAAAAAGAAGGAGATCTATTAAAATACAATAATCCAAGGCCTGAAGATGAAGTAATTGTAGAGGAAGCTATCAGAGAGTTACAAAATGGCTGTTTTTTAGCTATGGTAAGATATCTAACATTACATCAACGAATAGTATTTTCATTAATTGATATGTTTGGACTATCTCTAGATGAAGTTTCAAATATAATTGGTATTTCAAAAAGTGCAACAAAGGGACTACTCTATCGTGCACATATGAATTTAGATTCATTTTTTTATAAGCATTGTAATCTTTTAGATGTGAATAATCCATGTAGTTGTAAAGCATGGATTGAATTCTCTAAAAAGAGAAATAATTTGCAAAAGGATTCTAATAAGCATAAATTAATTACAAAATTAGATTATAGAGAATCAAACTATATATTTAATGATGAAGTTCGTGGTAAGATAAATTTTTTATATAAGAATATGCCTGATAGAAAACCTTCTGAAGTCTGGTATCAACAGGTTGTTCATATAATAAATGAAATGTATGTTAATAAAAATTAAATAAATTTATTTAAAAAGCGTGACTTGCCTATTTTTATTGCATCTATATAAGTGAAAGAAAATATTTTTATGCAATAAGAGGAGGAAAGGCTATGAATAACTATAAAAAAGCAGTAAAGGATTTAGCGCCATGCGGAAATGATTGTTCAAGATGTGCAAATTATGAGAACAGCAAAATAGTTTTATTAAGTAAGGAACTTAATGAAAGTTTAAAAGGATTTGAAAATATGGCTGAAAGAATAAAAGATTTTTTGCCTATATTTAAATATTATGAACAATTTTCATTAATTTTAAATCATTTCTCACATGCAAATTGTAAGGGGTGTCGATTTAGTGATAAACCTATATGCCAATGCAGCATAAATGTTTGTCATAAAAAGAAAAAGGTAAATTTTTGTTTTGAGTGTTCTAAATATCCTTGTAGTCCAACAACATATAATAAATCTCTCACTAAAGTATGGCGAGATAATAATGATTATATGAAAAAAATAGGTGTGGATAATTTCTATATTTCACAAAAAGAAAAAACTAGATATTAATTAAATATTTTAGAGAAAAGGCAATATTCCTTAAATTAAAAGGGGAGCCTTTTCTTTTTATATTAAAAATATAAAATTATTTCAATTAACATTAATATAATAGAGAATGCTTTTATATTTTGTGTCACATAATTTATTAGAAATATATAAATAAAAATATATAAATATTATTAAAATAACTTAATATAATGAATTTATATTATATAATTAACAAAAATGAAGATGAAATATTTAATTAAAGTTATGAAAGAAAATTATTATTTTGATAAAGATTTTCAATACCTATTGAAATAATTCATCAGTGATGGTATAATAGCATTGCATTAAAGTTGACAAAGTAGTAGAGTTAACTCATTTGTTTTGTACAAGGGTTAGCTTAAGCTAACATAGAAATAGTATAATATCTTAGATAATAATTTAATACGTAAACTTTTAAAAATATTATTTTTTATAAAATATTTAAGATAAAAGTATTGATTCTAAATAATTGCCTTAAGGGGAGGTGAATGTTATGACATTAGCTATGGCAAGAGAGGGTGAAATAAATAAAATAAAGAAAATAACAGGTAGAGATAATGTGCGACAATTTCTTGCAAAGTTAGGTTTTATAGAAGGAGAAAGTGTTACTGTCATATCAGAGGTATCAGGAAATATGATAATAAACGTAAAAGATTCAAGAATAGCTATTGGTAAAAGTATGGCTAATAGAATCATTATTTAGAGAGGAGAATTTATTTATGATGACGTTAAAAGATGTTGAATGTGGACAAAAAGTAACTGTAGTAAAACTCCATGGGAAAGGAGTTTTAAAAAGAAGAATTATGGATATGGGAATAACTAAGGGTGTAGAAATTTTTGTACGTAAATTAGCACCATTAGGAGATCCAATAGAAGTAAATATAAGAAATTATGAATTAACACTTCGTAAAGCGGATGCGGAAATGATAGAAGTAAAGTAAAAAAATAAATTATACACCTTTTAGGAGGGAATTAAATGGAAAATATAAGAATTGCTCTTGTAGGAAATCCTAACTGTGGTAAAACTACAATGTTTAACTATCTAACTGGTAGTTCACAATATGTAGGTAACTGGCCTGGAGTAACTGTAGAAAAAAAAGAAGGTAAATTAAAACAACATAAGGATATAAAAGTAATAGATTTACCTGGAATATATTCACTTTCACCATATACCTTAGAAGAAGTTATAACAAGAAACTATCTTATTACAGAAAAACCAGAAGTTATTATAAATATAGTAGATGGTACAAACCTTGAAAGAAACTTATATTTATCAACTCAAGTAATGGAACTTGGAATTCCTGTTATAATAGCTTTAAATATGATGGATATTGTTAGAAAAAATGGAGATATCATAGATAAGGACAAGTTAGGTAAATCTATGGGTTGTACCGTAGTTGAAACATCTGCTTTAAAAGGTGATGGGTGTAAAGAACTAATTAATAAAGCAATAGAATTAGCTAAATCACACAAAGTTAATGCAATTGAGCATGCTTTTTCAAATGATGTAGAAAAGGTTTTATCTGATATTGAGAATGAAATTTGTAATCAAGTTAATAAAGAACATTTACGTTGGTTTGCTATAAAACTATTTGAAAATGATGAAAAAGCAATTGAACAAGGAAATATTTCAAAATCTTCAAAAGATAAAGTTGGAGCAATTGTAGCTAGTTTTGAAGATAAATTAGATGATGATGGCGAAAGTATAATAACTAATGAACGTTATAATTACATAAGTAAAATAATTACTAAATGTGTAGTTAAGAAAAACAAAACCAAATTAACTACTTCCGATAAAATAGATAAAATAGTTACTAATAGAATTTTAGGACTACCTATATTTGCAGCTATTATGTACCTAGTTTATTATTTATCTATTTCAACAATAGGCACTGGAGCTACAGATTGGGTAAATGATGTTTTATTTGGTGATATTATACCTCCAGCAATAGAGGGATTTCTTACATCTATAGGAACTGCTGATTGGTTAAATTCTTTAATACTTGATGGTATTGTTGCTGGTGTAGGAGCTGTACTTGGATTCTTACCACAAATGATGGTATTATTTTTATGTCTTGCGATTTTAGAAGATTGTGGTTACATGTCACGTATAGCTTTCATAATGGATAGAATATTCCGTAAGTTTGGTCTTTCTGGTAAGTCATTTATACCTATGCTTATAGGAACAGGTTGTGGAGTTCCAGGAATTATGGCATCAAGAACTATTGAAAATGAATCAGATAGAAAAATGACTATTATAACTACTACGTTTATGCCTTGTTCTGCTAAATTACCAATAATAGCTTTAATTGCAGGAGCATTATTCCCAGGGGCAGCTTGGGTAGCACCTTCAGCATATTTTATTGGAATCGGAGCTATTATATGTTCTGGAATAATTTTAAAGAAAACAAAAGCTTTTGCAGGTGAGCCTGCTCCATTTGTTATGGAATTACCAAAATATCATGTACCTGGTGTAAAAGGTGTACTTATTCATATGTGGGATAGAGCAAAATCCTTCGTTAAAAAGGCAGGTACTATAATATTCCTTGCTTGTGGATTAATATGGTTCTTAGGCAGTTTCAATTGGTCATTAGCAATGGTAGAAACTCCAGATTCAATGTTAGCTTCAATGGGTAAAGCAATAGCTCCTATATTTAATCCATTAGGATGGGGAGATTGGAAAGCAGCGGTAGCAACTATTTCAGGATTAATTGCAAAAGAAAATGTAGTTGGTACATTTGGTATTTTATATGGAGCTGGAGAAGTAGCTGAAGATGGTGTAGAAATTTGGAAAACTCTACACGGATCATTTACACAACTATCTGCATACTCCTTCCTAATATTTAACTTATTGTGTGCTCCATGTTTTGCTGCTATTGGTGCAATTAAACGTGAAATGGGTAATGCTAAATGGACTTGGATAGCTGTTGGATATCAAACTGCATTAGCCTATGGAGTAGCACTTACATTTTACCAATTAGGATTACTTTTCACAGGAAAAGGATTTGGAATTGGCACATTAGTTGCTTTAGTATTGTTAGCAGGGTTCTTATATCTGTTATTTAGACCATATAAAAATTTCTCTAATTCAACTGATATCAAAGGTGATAGGAAAGAAAATATTAGCGCATAGCGCGTAAGGAGATAATAATTATGGCTACATTTATAATTGGTACATTAGTAATAGGATCATTTGTTCTTGTTGGACGCAAAGTTTATAAAGATAAAAAAAATGGCAATTGTTGTAGCGGAAATTGTTGTGACTGTCATAGCTCATGCAAACCTACTAAGTCAAAATAAAAAATAAAAGAATCTATTTTCAAGTGATTCCTTATTGAACACTTGAAAAATAGATTCTTTTTTTATTTGATTTTTTAAACATAGGGTACTTTATTAGGATTATTATTACGTAACTACAATTTATGTTTATTAATAGTAAAACTATGGAACTTATTTTTATAATTTTAAATGAAGAAAACATTAAATTAACTTTTAAATTATTAGATTATTGTTTTGTTATATATACTATTCTGACATAATAAGATTCGCTAGGCCCTCTGCATTGATAATTCCAATTTTATTATTATCTATGCATTTTAATAAGTTATAATTTTCTAAGGATTTTAATTCCCTATAAAGGGATGGTCTCGAAACATTGAGACTTTCTGCCCAAGTTTTTTTTGAAAAAGGTAGAGTTATTATTTCATTTTCTTTTGCATCAAACTCATTTAAAAGAGAATAGCATATTTTTTGTTGTATAGAAGAATAGGATAATAGTTCTGTTTTTAAATTTAAAAACAGGGCTTTATTGGCAATTAGTTGTAAAAAATTATTCATAACTAATATATCTGATAAAAGTAATTTTAAAATGTTTTCTTTAGATATAAGTATTATTTCAGAGGGACGTTTTGCTGTTATATTACATGGATAAGTTTGAGTACTTGAAAACAGGGCCACTTCCCCAAAAACTTCACCTGATTTCTTAAAAAAAATTGGAACTACTTTGCCACAAGGTAGGTTCTTTTCTATATAAAGATGTCCACTTATAAGAATGCCAATATATTGGGTTTTGGCATTGGGGTTAAAAACAAGCTCCTCTTTTTTTTTATTAACCAATTTATAGTCTATTTTATTAAATAAACCTTCTATTTCAACTGCTTCTTTTCCTTTAAAAAGAGGGCAGTTTTTTAATTGAAGAAATATATTTTTAATTTTAAAAACCTCCCTTTCTGTCTTATGGGATACAGATTTTATACAAAAAGTATACTATAATCATTATCAAAAGTAAATGATAGTTATTTTCAAAAACAATTAAATTTGAATTGTTTATAGGTAGGAGGCGCTTATGTTTAAGGTTGGAATAGATATCGGGTATTCTACATTTAAATATGTAGTTTTAGATAAAAGTAATAAGGTAATAAAAAAAGATTATTTATTTCATAAGGGAAAAATAGAAAAGGAATATAATAATTTATTAGTAGCGATAAAGGATATAGTAAATGATAAAAAAATTGCTTTTGGGATTACAGGAAGTCTTTCTTCTAGAATTAATCTTGAAAATAAATATAAAGTGAATAATGTTATTGCTTTAGTTGAGGGAGCAATAATGAGAAATAAAGAAGTTGAATCTATTATAGAACTTGGTGCTGAAGAAACTAAATATATTACAAATTGCAATTCAGAAGGTAGTAGTGGAATTAACTTTTTTGTAAACAGTAGTTGTGCTGCTGGAACAGGAGCTTTTTTAGAAGAACAACTTACTAGGCTTTCTATAGGATATGATGATGTTGAGAGCTATATAAATAAGGCCAAACAAATTCCAAGAATAGCAGGGCGCTGTAGTGTTTTTTCAAAAACAGATATGATCCACCATCAGCAGGATGGAGTGAAAACTGAGGATATTTTACTTGGGCTTTGCTATGCATTAGCAAGAAATTATAAGTCTAACGTGGTTCAAAAAAATAAGATAAAAAAACCAGTAATGCTCACTGGGGGAGTTATGAATAATACTGGAGTTGTAAAAGCTTTAAAGGATATATTAAATTTAGAAGATAAGGATATTATATTTGATGAATATTTTTATTTGGTATCTTGTTTTGGAGCTTGTAAAATATCAGAGGGAAAAAACAATCTTATAAATATTGAGGATCTAAAAATTAAGGAGCTTCTTAAAAACAGAGAAGATGAAAAATCAATTTATAATACTCTTGGGGATTATGGTTATGGTGATAGTTTAAATAAGCATAATGTTATGAAAAAAAATGCAAAAGAAGGATATTTGGGTGTAGATGTAGGTTCTACTAGTATAAATTTTGTAGTTTTAGATGAGGAAAATGAAGTTATAGATTATATATATACTAAAACCTTGGGAGAACCAAAGAGCGTTGTATTAAGAACTTTTGATGTTTTAAAAAAAAGATTAGGTGAGAATTTTAAAATAAAGGGAATTGGAACTACAGGTTCTGGGAGAGCATTTATTGGGAAAATGTTAGAAGCAGATTTTATTGTGGATGAAATAACAGCACAGGCTAAAGGTGCAACTACTGTAGATTATGATGTAGATACTATTTTTGAAATAGGAGGTCAAGATTCTAAATACATAAGCTTAGAAAAGTGTATGGTTAAGGATTTTGAAATGAATAAAGTGTGCGCGGCAGGAACAGGAGCCTTTATAGAGGAACAAGTTAAAAAGTTAGGCATAAATATAGAAGAGTTTTCAGATATTGCTCTAAAGGGTAAAAATCCAAGCAATTTAGGAGATAGATGTACTGTATTTATAGAGGGTAATGTTGGAAAAGCTTTAACTAAGGGGGAAGATATTGAAAATATTACAGCTGGATTAGCTTATTCTATAGTTAAAAATTATTTAAATAGAGTTGTTGGTAATAGAAAAATAGGTGATAAAATATTTCTTCAAGGAGGAATAGCTTATAACCAAGCAGTAACCAATGCCTTTAGGGCACTAACTGGAAAAACAATTATAGTTCCAAAATTCTTTAGTGTTACAGGAGCTTTAGGTACAGCAATATTAACAAAAGAACATATAGAGAAAGCAAATCAAAATAAAATGAAAAGCACTGTTAATAGTAATATTGAAACTAAGGGAAACGAATATTTTTTAGAGGGATATTCTAAAGTAAGGAATGCAAATAAAAAAACCGTTGGAATACCTAGGGTACTGTTTATAAATAAGATGTTTCCTATGTTTAATACAATATTTAAAAAACTTGGATATAATGTACTTCTTTCCGATATTACTAATGAAGAAATAGTAAAGCTTAGTGAGGAATATTCCTTTGAAGAAACTTGTTTTCCTGTAAAACTTATAAATGGTCATGTAGCCTGGTTATTAGATAAGGGTGTAGAGTATATTTTTCTACCACAACTTTTAACTATGAAGCATGTAGGTTCTAAAATGAGAGAAGATTATGCATGTGTATATATGCAAACCTCTCCTAAAATTATTGAAGGAATATTTGATTTAAAGTTTAAAGGAATAGAACTTATAGCACCAGCATTATCTTTTAATTTTGGAAAGGAATATATGATTAAAGCTTTATTAGGTATAGGAAAGCAGTTAGGTAAAAGTATTCCTGAAACAACTCTTGCTGTTATGAGTGGCATGAAAAACTTTTTTCAATACGAGAAAAAATTAGAAAAATTAGGAGAGCAAGTTATAGAAAATATTAATGAGGATGAAAAAGTATTTATTATAATCAGCAGAGTTTATAACATAGTAGATCCTATGTTGAATATGGGAATAGCTGATAGATTAAAAAGTATGGGTTATAAAGTTCTAAATTTGGGACATCTTAAGGCTAATGAAATGAAACTGAAGGAAGAATATAACAACATGTATTGGCCCTTTGGACAGCATATATTAACTGGATTAGAGGTAATTAAGAACTCAAAAAATTTATATCCTATTTATATAACAAATCATGGCTGTGGACCAGATACAATACTTGCCCATTATTTCAAAAAAGAAATGGAGGATAATCCATATCTTCATATAGAGGTAGACGAGCATTCATCAAAAATTGGGGTTATTACAAGAATTGAAGCCTTTGTTAATTCACTAGATTATCAAAAATCTAGTAAAAAAAATAATAAATATATTCAAAAGCCTATTATATCAAAAATTCCTGAAAAAGATTTAGAGGTCAGTAGAGTTATTTTATTACCTAATTTATATCCATATAGTAATATTCTTAAGGCATTTTTAGAAAGGACAGGCAAAAAGGTTGAAATCACAGAGGAGATAAATGATTATAGTATTGAATTTGGCAAAAAGTTCTCAATGTCAAAGGAGTATTTTTCTTTAATAGCTTTAATAGGTGAAGTTATTAATAAAGTAAAAAATAGTAATAATGAATATACTCTATATTTCCCAACCAATGAAGGCAGTGAGACCTTTGGACAGTATGGAAAAATTATAAAAGATAAGGTAGAGGAAAGTGGGAGAGAAATTTTTTTGGAATCCCCATTCATAGAGGATTTCTTAGGAAATAAAAATTTAGGGTTAGAATTTGCAAGGGGCATTATAGCTTGTGATTTAATAAATCTTTTGAATGAAGATAAAAAAGATGAATATTTGAAGTTTGTTATTGATAGAGTAAGAAATTTTAAATTAGATGATAATTTTCTTGAAGCATTAGCTAATAAAGCAAAAATAGAAATTATGTCTAGTGTTAGTAAGAAAAAATTATTAATAATTGGAGAGCCATTTGTTGTATATAAGGACTATTTAAATAATGGGATGCTTAAAAATTTAAGTAAAGATAATAGGGTAATAAAAGAACCCCTTTCAGAAATCTTATATGTAATATGGAGAGATTTTAGTCATAAAAGAAATAAAATTAATAAGACATACATTGAATTAATAAAAAAATATAAAAATTCTATAGAATTAGTAAGCAATCAGCTTGGAGAGTTTACACCATATAATAGTGACTTAGATGAACTTATAAATGTATTAAAGGATAAATTACCTATGTATGCAGGTGGTGCAGGGAGATACAGATTAGCAAAGATTCTTACTGCAAAAAATGCTGATGGAATAATACTTGTTAGTTCGATGTATGAAAATACCGCTACAATTTTGAAAATACTTAGAGAAAAGTATAAAAAAGATATTAAAGTTCCACTTTTGGATTTATATTTTGATAGTAATATAAATAAAAATCCAGAGGAACTTTTAGAAACATTCATAAATTATATTTAAGGCATCGTAAAATAAATAACTAGTCAAAGATTCTTAGGATTTTTTGAACTAGACAAGGAAGTGAAGGCAGTTAATACTGCTGTTATTAGCTATCTTTACTGACGAAGTATAGTTCAAAAAAGACAAGAAACTGCCTAGTTATTTATTTGGAGATACCTAAATTTAGGGAGGTAAATGAAATGAAAGGTAAATTTTTTAAGAATGTAGGATTTGGAGAGGCTCTAACGCTAAAAGGAGAGGTTGAATATGCAGATGGACAAGTTGTTAGTAAAACCTTAGTTCAAACAGAAAATATAAGTATAACATTATTTGCTTTTGATAAAGGTGAGGGAATAAGTAGTCATTCTGCTCCAGGAGATGCAATGGTTTATGTTACAGAAGGAGAAGTAACAATACATGTAGGAGAAAATGAGCCTGTAATAGTTAAAGAAGGAGAATTTATAATAATGCCAGCCAATATTCCTCATGCACTACAAGCTCATGAAAAATTTAAGATGAATTTAGTGGTTGTTAAAGGCTAAAAGTATGCAAAGATAAAATCAATAAAAAATTCCAACAGCATTATAGTAAGGCACATTCAAATAAATAACAAGTCAGTATGACAGTCTATTCTGCGTCATACTGCTTCAGCAGGACCCCTCGATAGCACTACTAGCAACGGACCCTGATTCCTTGTCAGACACAAAATATACTGCCATTTTTGGCTTGTTATTTATTTTCATATGCCTTATTAATGCTATTGAAATAAAAGGAAGGGAGAATTTATAGTGAAAAAAAATAGTTGTTTCATGATTTTGTTAGCTATATGTTTATTTTTAGTAGGTTGTGGAAATACTTCATCTCAAAAACAAGATAGTAAAAAAGAGATAGTTATAAATATAGGAGCGCCTAAAGCACCTCCAACATTGCCAATACTTAGAATGATTGATCAAAATGTATTAGGGGATAATGTTAAAATAAATTTAGAATTTTGGAATACACCAGAGCAAGTAATTGCAATGACTCAAGATGGTAAACATGATATGTTTGCATTGCCTCTTACAGTAGCAGCTAAACTTTATAATAAAAAAGCTAATATAAAATTAACTAATGTTAATACCTGGGGAGTTACATATTTTGTATCATCGGATAAAAATATAAAAAATTGGAGTGATTTAAAAGGTAAAATGGTTTATGTTCCTTTGAAATCATCACCACCGGATATAATGACTCAATATTTTATGGAATCAAATAATTTGAAGGTAGGTAAAGATGTACAAATTAAGTATTCAAGTACACAGGAAATAGGACAACTGTTAAAAGCATCTAAAATTGAAAATGCAGTTAATATAGAACCACAAGTTACTGCAAGTTTAATGGGAAATAAAAATTTAGAAATTAAATTCAATTATAATGAAGAATGGAAAAAAATTAAAGGAAAAGATAAAAATATTCCTAATGCAGGTATAGGAGCAACCGCTAAATTTATAGAGAATAATCCTGAAGTTGTGAAAAATTTTGAAAAAGAATATGAAAAAGCATTGAAGTGGGTTTTAGAGAATCCTAAAGATGCAGCAAAACTAGCAGAAACTAAATTAGGTTTGAAAAAAGAAATAGTAGAAAAAGCAATACCTAATTTTGGACTTGAATATAAGAATAGTAGAAATGCAAAGGAAGATTTAAAGTCTTTTTATGAATTATTATATAAATTTGACTTAAAAACAATTGGAGGAAAGGTACCAAGTGAAGACTTCTATTATGGTAAATAACAAATACAGAGTGGTTTCTATTATACTTATTTTAATTCTATGGGAACTATTAGCATATATTTATTCTCCACTGGTAATACCTAATATAAAGTTTGTATTTAAGGCTCTTATAGAGATATTAAGTAACAAGGAATCTCTTAAACAAATAATTGTAACAACAAAAAGGTTAACTATAGCCTTGGGTATATCAATAACCTTAGGTAGTATTTTGGGATTACTAATAGGGAGTTCGAAAAAATTATTAATTATATTTAAACCAATACTTAGTATTATGCAATCAGTACCGCCAATATCTTGGTTGGTACTAGCCATAATATGGTTTGGATTAGAAGGAAAGGCCTCTATATTTATTGTAGTAATTTCAACTTTACCTATGATGATAATAAATTTGATTGAAGGTATTAATAATGTGGATTGTAAATTAATAGAAATGGGTAAGGTTTTTAAATTTTCCAAACAAAAGATGATAATAAATGTAATGATACCTTCTATAGTTCCATATTTTCAATCAGCCCTCCAAATAGTAATAGGATTAGGATGGAAGATAGTTATTATGGGAGAGGTTTTAAGTTCAAGTAATGGTATAGGTGGAGAAATTACAAATGCAAGACTAAATATAGAAACTAATTATATTTTTGCATGGACAATAATAATAGTTTTATTATTTTATGGAACAGATAAATTAATATTATATATATTTAATAAAAAATTAAAAGGTGACAGATATGACTTTAAAAATACAAGGTTTGAGTAAAAGTTTTGATAGTCTTAAGGTAATAGACAATTTAAATATAGAACTAAAAGATGGCGAAGTATTAGCTATTGTTGGTCCCTCAGGATGTGGAAAGTCAACTATATTAAATATTATATCAGGTGTGATAAAGGAGTTTAATGGTAAAATTGGAAATAATACGAAACAAATAGGATATGTATTTCAAGAAGATAGAGTTTTGCCGTGGAAGACAGTATATGAAAATATAAAAATAGTTAATGATGAATCCAAAAAAGAAGAAATATTAAAGTTAATAGAAGAGGTGGGGTTAAAAGGATTTGAAAGTTATTATCCACATAAATTAAGTGGAGGAATGAGACAAAGATGTGCAATTGCAAGGGCATTTAATTATAATTGTGATTTATTACTTATGGATGAACCTTTTAAATCATTAGACTATAATTTACGAATAGATATGCTAAAAAGTTTAACAAATTTATGGAATAAAAACAAAAAATCTATATTATTTGTTACCCATGAAATAGATGAGGCATTATTAATAGCTCATAGGATTTTGATTCTATCAAAAAGACCTACAAAGGTTTTAAAAGAAATATATATAGATGAAAATATAGGTAATAGGGATTTAACTTGTGATAATATTATAAAATTTAGGAAAAGTATAATTGAATTATTAATGTGAAATTTATATTTGGATATGCTCCCTTTTTAGTAGAAAGATTAAAAAATAAAAATCTTCTGCTATAAAGGGGGCATATAATTTTTATATCATTATGGTATTGTTATAGAGGTTATTTATATATATTTGCAAATTTTTAATTCTTTTGATAATATTATTTATACTTGGTACTTCAAAAAATTACCAATTGATTTTATTATAATAATAGGACAGTATTTTTATAGCAATTAATTTAATAATTACAGAATGTTAATAAAAATTTTTAAAAACTTTTTCTTAGTAGGGTGCATGAAGCAATTATGAAAAAATAGCTTTAAGATCATACAATTACTGTCATGTTCTTTTAAAGGTTAAAAGATAACAAACTCATATTTTAAATATAGGAGGACATATATGAGAAATATAAAAGAGAAAAAACGAATATTAAGAAGAGTTAATTTTATAGTAATTATTGTTATAATATTATGTACTATGCAGATAACATCAAATAAATATAATAGAAGCCTAGAATCTAAAAAAATACAAATTGTTAAAGAAAATAAAAATAATAGTAATAAAAATAATAATCAGCAGACTGTTAAAAATAAATCTAATAATAAAAATAATAATGATAGTAAAGATGATAGTAAAAACAATAATCAGGAGATTACTAAAAATGAATCTAATAGTAAAAATAATAAAAAGCAAAATTTAAAACAAAACTTACTATTAGTAAATAGAGAAAATAAGCTAGATGAAGATTATTTTCCACGAGATCTTACTGTACCCAATGTAAGATTTTTAGGAAATAGAAATTTTCAAATAAAGAGATTGAGAAGAGTGGCAAGTGAAGCTTTAGAGAATCTTTTTCAAGAAGCTAAAAAAGAGAATATAACACTATTAGGGGTATCAGGATATAGAAACTATAATTACCAGATAAATGTTTATAATAATTCAGTTCATAGAAATGGGAAAGAGCATGCAGATAAATATGTTGCACAACCAGGATCTAGCGAACATCAAACAGGTTTAGCTATGGACATAGTTTCAACTGAATATATTAATTTAGATGAAGATTTTGTTAATACTAAAGCATATAAATGGCTTAAAGAAAATTGTTATAAGTATGGCTTTATAATTAGATATCCAGAGGAAAAAGAATATATTACTGGTTATAAATTTGAGCCATGGCATATAAGATATGTAGGTGTAGAAGTCGCTACAGAAATCATGAATAGAGGTATTACTTTAGAAGAATATTTACAAGAAATTAAAGGAAAATAAATAAAAATGGGCTGCCGTATTAAGAAATTTACACACAATATATTGTAAGATTTATTCTTAGTGCGACAGCCTTTTTAATTTATCTCATGACGTTCCACTTTTCTCCTATATTTTCCAAGATTGGAATAAAAACTGCATACATCTTAAAGGATAACCACTTCTAAAGAGTAGAACTCCTAAGAGTTCTGTTAATAAGTTTTAGCGAGAGTAAAAACTTCATCTAAAGCCAAGAACTATGTTTATAAAAAGAAATATCATAAAGTAGTGTTATGACAAATCTTCATATAATCTTCAAATTAAACTGATATAATATATTTAAAATAAACAATAAATTAATAAGTTTAGTATAATTTTTAAAAAGTAATTATCTTAGATAGAAGGTGCAAAGTGAGAATAACATTTTATTATGTTAACTGTAAAGAATAGAGAGATTAAAAAGGAACATTTACCCTTTGTATTTAAAAGGCTTTACAGAGATGATAAGAGTAGACAACAGTTTAAGGGAATAGTATAGGGTTAACAATTGTAAAGAATATATTACATCTTCATCAAGCAAGTATAGATATTGAAAGTGAGGAAGATGAAGGAACTACTTTTAGAGATGAATTTCATAAAAATATAAACAATTAATTATAAATATAAATAAGATTTATTTGTGAGAAATTAAGAATATTTAATTAAAAATAAGCTTAAGGAGAAGGTTGATATGATTAAGTTTTTAAAAAAATTTTTAAAAAAACTAGAGCAAGAAAATAGTAAATCTTTTGGCACTAATAAACTTGATTGTTGTGATCTAAATAAAAATAATAAAAAAGTTGCTAATAAAAATAAATAAAATAGCATTGTTTTTAAATCTTCATATGTTCTTCATATAAAAATATGCAATCGAGACATAGAAAAAATAGTTTTTAAGTTAAGTATATTGGAGGAAAAGAATATAAATTGTCATGGATATAATAAAGGAGAGTGAAAAGTAATGTTTAGATGTTGCTTTGGTATATAATGTTATTTACTTTCCATAGGGTCATATTTAAATATTTATTTTTTTAGTGATTAGTATAAAAATTAAATTTATCTGATGACTAACTGATTTAATATTCACATCTTTTTCAAAGTGGGAGTAAAGAGCAGTTACAATTCTGTTTATTAAGCTTTAGGGGGAGTAAAAACTCCCTCTGAAGCCAAAATTTCTGTTTATTGAACTATAAAGTTTTCGTTTCTAAATTCAATAGGGGTTTTATTATTAAATTTTTTAAAAGTTGAACTAAAATAATTTTGATTATTAAATCCAACAGAAAGAGCAATTTCTAATATGGATAAATCATTTTTCACTAAAAGTTCTTTACTTTTTTCTATTCTAATTTCATTTATAAGCTGAGAAAAAGTTTTACCTGTTTCTTTCTTTAATATAGAACAAAAATAAGATTTATTTATATTTAGATATTTAGAAATATTGTCTAAAGTTATATCTTCACTATAATTGGCATCTAAAAGATCCATAGCTTTTCTAATATGAAGATTATTTGGTGTTTTACAGGTAAGGACTTTTTCTTTGATGTATTTACTATCTAAGGCTATATTTCTTAAAAGAGAAATTAAATGAGGAATACAACCAAGTGGTTTATAAGGTATACTATCCTTATTTCCCTTAGATGAGGAATATGGACCTATTATATATACACCTCGATGAATGCTTTTATGACAAATATAAAAAGCTGTAAATTGAACATCACTTAAGAGATTAATGTCTATAGTACAATAACCATTCTCAGCCATAGAATCATTATCTAATTTTTCATATATATTATTGTCATCAAATAGGTTTTGAAAAATATAGTTGTATCCTGTAGAAGTTATTAAATCATCTTTATAACTAAAAGCTTTTATTGGAATATTAGTACATAAAAAGAACTTTTCAGCTACAGAACATATATGTTTATTTGCATCACACAAGTATGATCACTCCTTTAAAATTCATCTAAATATAGTTATAAACATCTAAATATAATTAAAGTTAAATAAGAGATAAGGTTGTACAATGTTCTTGATAATGAATATCAATAGCACTGTATATGTGAATGATTATATCAATGTAGTATTGGAGGTGTCAAATATAATGTTATTTACATATAGAGAAGGTTAAAAATGAGGTATATTATACCATAAAATGTTTTTATGTTCCTAAAGGGGAGAAATAATGAAAAAGAGATATTTAATTTTGACATTGATTATTTTATCTATTGCTTCAATATTTATAGGAGTTAAAGATATTAGTTTTCTAGATATATTTAAAGCAGATGATATTAAGCTTAAAGTATTGTTAATTGGTAGGATTCCAAGACTTATAAGTATTATTATTGTAGGAGCTACTATGAGTATATCAGGACTTATTATGCAGCAGATAAGTAGGAATAAATTCGTATCACCAGATACAGCTTCAACTGTAGATAGTGCAAAGCTTGGAATTCTAGTTGCTTTGATGATATTTCCTTCAGCAACTATTACTGAAAAAATGATAGTTTCTTTCATATTTTCTTTGATAGGTACATTCTTATTTATGAAAATTTTAAAGAAAATAAAAGCTAAAAATTCTATATTTATACCTCTTGTGGGTATAATGCTTGGTAATATAATAGATTCCATAACTACGTTTTTTGCATATAAATATGATCTTATTCAAAGCATTGCATCTTGGCTTCAAGGTGACTTTTCATTGATTATAAAAGGTAATTATGAACTTATATATTTAAGTTTACCCATTGTAGTTATAGCATTTATTTATGCCAATAAATTTACAGTGGCTGGGATGGGAGAAGATTTTTCTAAGAATTTAGGTGTTAATTATAATAGGATTATAAATATAGGACTTATAATAGTAGCATTAATATCTTCGCTAGTGGTTATTACTGTAGGGAAAATACCATTTTTAGGACTTATAGTACCTAATATAGTTACTCTTTATAAAGGAGATAATTTAAAAAATAGTATTTGGAGTACAGCATTACTTGGTGCAGTATTTCTTTTGATATGTGACATATTAGGTAGATTAATTATTTACCCTTATGAAATATCTATAGGACTTGTGGTTGGAGTTATAGGAAGTATAGTATTCCTTTATCTCTTATTTAGGAGGAATGGTAATGAAGTGTAGAAGACGTATAGTTTTATTAGGTGTTTTTTCTATAGCTCTTATACTATTATTTATATTCACAGGTATAAGTAAGGGTAATTATGATTATGTATTGCCAAGAAGAATTTTAAAGATATTAGCTATATCATTAACAGCAGGCTCAATAGCTTTTTCTTCAATGATATTTCAAACTATAACTAATAATAGAATATTAACTCCTAGTGTATTAGGATTAGATTCATTATATATATTTATACAAACTTTTGTAGTATTTATTTTTGGATCTAATAGTAAGGTTGTCATGAACAACAACTTTAATTTTCTTATATCAATCATTTTTATGGTTATATTTTCAATGATTTTATACAAGTGTTTATTTAAACGAGAAGATAATAATATATTTTTCTTACTTTTAACAGGATTGATATTAGGAACGCTATTTCAAAGTTTAGCAGCTTTTATGCAGACAATAATAGATCCTAATGCATTTTTAGTAATACAAGATAAGATGTTTGCTAGTTTTAATAAGATAAATACTGATGTTCTTCTTATATCTATTATAGGAATATTACTTATTATAGCCTATGTATATGATTATGTGAAAGTTTTAGATGTAATGCTGTTAGGAAGGGCAGAGTCAATAAATTTAGGCGTTTCCTATGATAAAGTTGTAAAAAAAATGCTTATAGTAGTTTCAATATTAGTATCTATATCTACAGCATTAGTTGGACCTATAACTTTTTTAGGATTGCTTTCTGTAAATCTTACCTACGAGTTTATAGATACATATAAGCATAAATATCTAATTGTAGGTTCTGTATTCATAAGCATTATAGCTTTAGTTGGTGGACAACTTCTTGTTGAAAGATTTTTAAATTTTGGTACAACATTAAGTGTAATTATAAATTTCATTGGAGGAATTTATTTCATGTATCTACTTTTAAAGGAGAGCGAACTATGATAAAAATAAAAAATGTAACAAAGAAGTATGGGAATAAGAATGTCATAGATAACGTATCTTTAAATATAGAAAAAGGAAAGATAACTTCTTTTATTGGACCCAATGGAGCAGGGAAAAGCACTTTGCTTTCTATAATAAGTCGTCTTATAACTAAAGATGAAGGGCAGGTATTTATAGAGGGAACAGAGGTTTCAAAATGGGACAATAAAAGTTTGGCAAAGAAAATTTCTATATTAAAGCAATCTAATCATACAAATATAAGGCTGACAATTAAGGAGTTGGTAAGCTTTGGAAGATTTCCTTATTGCAATGGTAATCTTTCTTCAGAAGACTTACAATATGTTGATGATGCCATAGGATATTTAGAACTTAAGGATATAGAAAATAAATATTTAGATGAATTAAGTGGTGGGCAAAGACAAAGAGCTTATATAGCAATGATAGTTGCTCAAAATACAGACTATATATTGTTAGATGAGCCATTAAACAATTTAGATATGAAACATTCAGTACAGATTATGAAAATTTTAAAAAGGTTAGTTAAAGAGCGAAATAAAACAGTTATTTTAGTAATACATGATATTAATTTTGCATCCTGTTATTCAGATTATATAGTTGCTTTAAAAAATGGAACTATTGTAAGTGAGGGCAATACTAATCAAATTATAAATAAAAGTATTTTAAGTAATATATATGAAATGGACTTTAAGATTAAAGATATAGAAAATCAAAAAATTTGTGTATATTTCTAATTTATTTATATAAAAATTTCCGAATTGAACATTTTGCATAATTAAAAAATTTCAAGTCCGAATATAACAATTGTATTTAAAAAATAGATTAATACAATATATTGTAAATTGAATTATGCAATTTTTTCAACTAAATAGATTTAATAATTATAATAAAAATTTTTAAGAAAGGAACAGTATAATGAATTTTTACTACACATTCATTATACAAGGTGAATTAAATGAATAAAAAAGTTTGGACAATAGTAGGAATTTTAATAGTATTCATTGTTGGTGGAACTTTAATTTTTAGACCTAAAGAAAATAAAAAAGAGGAAGCTAGCAATGTAGATATCAAGATTACTCATAAGCTTGGAGAAGCAACATTAAAAAAGAATCCTAAAAAAGTAGTAGTTTTTGATTATGGTACTTTAGATTCTTTAGATAAAATGGGAGTAGAAGTAAAAGGGCTTCCAAAGTCAAATGTACCAAGCTATTTATCAAAATATAAAGATGATAAGTATACAGATGTAGGAACTTTATTTGAACCTAATTATGAAAAGCTAAATGAACTTAAACCAGATGTAATATTTATATCAGGGAGACAAGCTAAAGTGTATAAAGAACTTAATAAAATAGCACCTACAATACAATTTAATGTAGATGATGGAAAATATATGGAGTCAGTTAAAGGTAATTTAGAAAAGTTAGGAAAGATATTTGATAAAGAAGATTTTGTAGAAGCTGAAGTTAAGAAACTTGATGATTCAGTAAAATCTATACATGAGGAAGTTAATAAAAGTGGAAAAAAAGCTTTGGTGCTTTTAGCTAATGATGGAGCATTAAGTGCTTATGGAAAGGGATCAAGATTTGGTATTATACACGAAGAACTAGGATTTCCACTTTCAGATGAAAATATAGATACAGCAGTTCACGGTCAAAAAATATCTTTTGAATATGTGGTAGAAAAAAATCCAGATTATATTTTTGTTATTGATAGAGGTGCTGTTGTACAAGGTGGACATAAGTCAATAAATAAAATATTAGAAAATGATCTAATAAAAACTACAACTGCATATAAAAATAAAAAGATTATTTCATTAAATCCAGAACTTTGGTATATATCATCAGGCGGCATAGTGTCTACTACTGAAATGTTAAAGGAAATAAAAGAGGCTATTAAGTAATGAAAGATTATAGATATAATTGTTAATATATTAGAAAATTTTATTTTAATATTGTATTTAGTAAATAAGTTTAGATAGCAATTGAGAATGGTATGTCTCAGTTGTTCCATAATTAATTAAAAGGCCATTGAAAGGTAAATATTAATTTTAATCTTTTACTGGCCTTTTAATTTTTATACAGTTTTTATATGAAAGTCATAATTATTATATGATTTTATGAAACTTATATATTTATAAATTTTATATAATTGAGCAAAGTTCATAATTATAAGACTACTAATACGCATATAACATATTTAAGCAAATATATCAAATAAAATAAATTGATATATTCATATTTAAAAATGAGTTGTGCAATTTTTTCAATTTATTATTATTTTATCTTAAGCATGATATTAATAATAAATTTATGTTTTTCTTCTAGTATATCAATTGTGCCATTATATTTTTTTGCAACAGTTTCTATATTAGAAATTCCTATACCATGATTATTTTTATCGTTTTTTGAGCTCACTATTTTATTTTTAGAATATTGAATTTTATCTTTAGTGCTATTAGAAACTTCAATTATTAAATACATATTTTTTATGTAAGATTTTATACATATTTTTTTTGGAAGATTATTATCTGTAATTTTCATACAGGCTTCAAGGGCATTATCCAATGTGTTACTTAAAATAACGCATAAATCTACAGGCTCTAATATGGTTTCTTTTGGTAATAGCAAATCACATATAAACTCTATTTTATTAGTTCTAGCAATGTTATATTTTTCATTTATCACTGCATCGGATATAGAATTGCCTGTTTTTATTTTAAAATCAAGTTTACTTATGGTTTCATTAATATTTATAAGATATTTTTTTATATCTTCAATATTATTAGTAGCAGCTAAATTTTTTAAACAGGAAACATGATTATTCATGTCATGGATTATGACTCTTATCCCTTTATAAAGCATTTCTATGTTGTGGCTATGAGTAAGCTGTAGCTTAAATTGTTGTTCCATGAGAAGGCTTTTCTCTTCCTCTAATTGGCCTTCAATCATTTTTTTAAAGGTATAAGCCATAATTAATAATGATAACAATAAAGAAAAACTTATAAAGGGGAGAGTATAATAAATTTTAGGAAAAATATAAGGCAAATAGTATCTTTTATTATCAATATTAATAGGTTGAATAATATAAAAAATAAGTCCTAAACAATAAATTGATAAACAAGGAATGAGCAAAAATAAGTTTTCATATAATTTTATTGACTTTTCTTTTAAATTTAGAAATTTACAAATGTTCTTTAAAAATATAAATAATATAGTATAACGTATAAGATCATTAATAATATTGATCATAGAACTAATAATTATATGTTTATTAAAAGATACATTAATGTTATGAATAGTAGGCAAAATTGTAAAATCAAAGCTTAAAAAACTTAGATTGATAAGTAGTAATGCTGTTTCTTCAAGGATAACAGCATAAAATTTCATTAAGAAGTTACCATTACATAAAAAACATATAATTAGTAGCCAAATTATATTATTTATAATTATAATAGATAATAGGGGCAATGTTTTCATCATATAAAAATCAATAACTATTACTAATAAAGCACATAAAATAAAATGCCAAACTTTACTTTTAAATCCTAAAAAATTCTTATAAAAATAATATTTGATTATGTATAGAAAAATCATTGTTAAATATCCTGATAAAAATCTAGAAATCTGTAATACTTGTTGTTTTTTCATAACTACTGGACCTCATTTTTCAAATAATACATAAAAGCTTTTGAAAAATCATCTAATCTATATTTTGAAACATATATTTTTTCAGAGTTTATTAAGGTTATAAATATATTATCATAGCTTTCAACATACTTTAAATTTACAATATAACTCTTATGACATCTAAAAAAATTATATCCATAAAGTTCTTTTTCAATATCAGATATTTTATGGTAATATTCAATAATATTGTTTTTAGTATGGATTTTTAGCTTCCTATGTTGTGATTCTATGTACATTATATCTTTAAGAAAAATTTTAGTAGCATGGCTAATTGTTTTAGCAATAATAAACTTATCCTTTTTATCAAACTGCAATAAAGCTGAATATAAAACATCCTTAAGTTTATTTTCATCAATAGGTTTTAAAATATAATGAAAAGCTCTTACATCAAATGCATCAAAAACGTAATCTTTAAGGCCTGTTATAAATACAATAACTGCTTGTTCATTTATAAGTCTAATTTTTTTTGCAACTTCTATGCCTGTTAATTTATCCATTTTTATATCTAAAAAATATATATCAAAATTATTCGTTAAGGATATTAAATCTTCTCCAGTATTAAATTGAAATATTTTATACTGTTTGTTTTTTAATCGTAAAGCTTTATCAATAATACCTACTATTTCTTCTCTTTGGGATTTTTCATCATCACAAATAGCTAACTTTAGCATTGAATCACCTCCAAAGTAAGTATACCATCTAACTAAGTCTATAAATAAAATTTTTTATAAAATTACTATTAGATCTAATACTCTATATTCTTCAAAATGACAATATAAAGAACGTTACATCCCTAGATAAGGATTTTTAAGCTTTAGATAGAGTTTTTACTGCATCTAAAGCTTAGAAATCTGTTTACAGGTTAAAATTATATGGTAATAAAGTGAATTTTAGGCTGTTATATTAATTTGTTCTTTATTGTCTTTAGATTTATCAGGTAAGTTGTTCTTATAATGATTAATGTTTTGAGCAACTTGTTGTTGTTTTATAGATAATTCATTTGAATTTTCTAAGGTTGAGTTAGATTTTACATCATTGCTTTGTTCATTATTATTGGTAGTGTTATTTTCTGTATTATTATTGTTTATATTTTTTAGGTCCTTACCTAGTTCTTTATTAATATTTTCAAGACCATTTTTAATTTTATCGAGTTGCTTTTTTTTATTAACAGGATCTAGTCCTCTTTTTTCATCTATTTTTATTTCACAGTCTAAAACTCTTGCTGTACCTGATATTAAAGTTTTTTGTGATGATAAAAACTTAGCTTTTGATAAATCATTAGAAATACTCAAAAGATTGTCCATAGATTCATTTGTTTTTATATCCTTTTTGGAAGATGAATTTGATGTTTTTTTAGAGTTTTGTTTTTTCTTATCTTTATCTTTGCCTTCAATTCCCATTGAATTGCGCTGTTCTTCTAATTGAAGATCATTTATCTGTTTATCAATTTCTTTAATTTGTTTATCAATACTTTCAAGTTTTTCTTTTATAGTTAAAGGATCATTACCATCTTTTAATCCTTTTTCCATAATAGAATTTTTGCTTTCCATCAAATTTGACTTTTGTTCCATTAAGTTTTTTAATATATCATTTTTCCGAGGATTCCCTCTAAAGGATGTGGCCATTTTGTCTTTGTTGATAAGGTCCTGTCTTTGAGATTTTTTGTTATTAATAAAAGGCTTAGTATTAGATGGATAATTTAAATTTATTGAACCCATCTTATGTTTGGGTGAGAAAGATATATTCATAAATATGTCTCCTTTCATATAAATTTTGAAACTTTGTATAGTTTTTACACCTATTATATCGTCTAGTATAGTATTAATTTAATTAGTTTGTAGTAAAAAGTCTTTAAAATGTACTAAATAGATTACATAAGCATATTGATAGTGGTTTTAAAGTATTATAAGGAACAAATTCAAAGTCATAGTTCAGCTGTGTCAACTAATATATGGAGTTAATAATATTTATTTAATTGGAAATTTGAAGGAGAAATATTAGAACTATTAACCAGGGGATAAGAAATAATTTAAATTAAGTTAGAGAGGATAGGATGATTATAAAAAGGATTGAAAAATTGGGATAACTATATAAAAGACAAGAGAGTGTTTTTCTCTTATCTTTATATATAAAACTAATTACCTGATTCATAAAATGCCATATTTACCATAACATTAGTAGAACAAAAGCCTTCATTCTTTATTTCTAATATATAATTAGTATCATATTGTAATATTCTTTCAAAAAATTCAGATTCTATAGGGGTACCGCCTTGACCAAATGCAAATCTTGGTATAAAATTTTCTTCTAATATTGTGCCATCTTGTAAGTTAGAAGCATTGCAATAAAAGGTTGTATTTGCTTTAATTTGGGATCTATCATCTAAGTTTATTACAGGAATTTCTTTGCTACCAGGAATAAATTTAGGGTTTTTAATTAACCTAATTCTTAATTGTTCTCCTTGACTTATAATTCTTTGATTTTTTATGTGAGTAATAGTATTTTCACCTGTGGATATTTGTATATTAAGGCTTTTACCAGGCAAAATTATCTTTCTACAAGAAACAGTAAATGCTTGACCGGCAAAAACGAATCCCAACTCATAGGGTTGATTTCTAAATTGATAACTAGCAATTGCCATATCAAATCACCTCAAATACTCTAATTGTTACAGGATACTCTTTAGTCTTAGCATAAATAGTTAAGTCTTCATTTGGGTCAAGGTCATACACAATAACTTCAGCAGGAACGTTAAAAACATATTTACCACTTTCAATAGTAAAATTGGGGTCAGTAGAGTGATATATATAAGTAGCAGCATCGTTAATAACCCACAATTGCCTTCGTCCAGGTAAATTTTCATTTTCTACCCTTAAAGGAGTAGCTTCAGTTGTAATTCTTACTTTACCTATGCGATTATTTTTATTCCAATACAGCTGAGGAATACCCTCATAACGAAAAACATTCATAATAATGACCTCCATAAAAACAATTAATAATGATGTTTGTTATATAGTTATATACAAGTTCTATTTTCGTATTATTATACATGTTATGTTAGCATATAGTAATGTGTTACAGATGGAAAATGAAATATAAAAGAAGTATATGAAAACATAATTAATTATAATCAAAAGTAAATTCTAAGAATTTACTATAATCACAAATCGTAAATTATAAACATATTATGATCTATAGGGGAAATTTATAAATTGTTAACTACAATAAAGGAGTGGATTTTATGTCGTTTGTAGGAAATGTAGAAAAAATTCCCCAAGCTGATTTGTATGTTGCAAAGCTTTATCCTGATACGAATTTTAACGGTAATGATTTACTAGGTTGTGGTAGATACTATACTGAGAACAATATATATAGAACACTAATGTATTTTGATATTTCTAGTCTTCCATCTAATATATTTATTGATGAAGCTATATTAAAACTTTATGTGAAAATAAATATCGTTGATAATATTACAAAACCCATAACAATTCACAATTTGCTAGAATCCTTTGATAAAAATACTGTGACTTATTCAAACCAACCATCATTTGAGGACAACCCTTATGAAACATTAAATATAAATGCGGAAATTGATCAATTTGTTGAAGTTGATATAACAGATTTGTTAATAGAATGGTATAATTCACCTACCCTCAATTATGGTATGCTAATGAAAGGATTAGAAACTGAAGCTAGCTTTGTTGGATTTTCTAGCACATTTGATAATGATGGTACTAAATTTCCTAATTTAGAAATATACTATGGATATTATGAAGGGCTTAGTGAATATCCTTCTGAAACAGTTGAATTATTAGCATCAGATGATTCTGTAAATTCTTCTGCTATTCCACTTGGTCCTAATATAGGTACTTTTGCAATAGAAAATCAGGGACCAGGAGCTATTAGTGTAAGGATTCAGCTTAGTTCTAATAATATAAATTGGATAGATAACAAACCTCCTTATACTAGTGATTATATTCTTTTGGAAGATGATAATATAATATTAACTACAACTGCATATATGTCTTATGCTAGAATTTTAATTACCCATGCTGAAAATTTTTCTATTGAAGATGCTACAGTTACAATATATAAAACAATTAAGGTTTAAATATGTTTATATTTCAAATGAAAATAAAATTATATATTAGGAAGTATTTTATTAGTGGTTCTTTTTTCAAATTAAAAGGGGCTATCTCAAAATGAGATAGCCCCTCTATTTTTAAATCTATATTTGCATTTGAGCAATTATTTTTAAACTTGTTCCTGAATCTGACTTATATGCTATTCTAACATATCTTGAAAAAATCATCGGCACTAACGTAACTATTTCTCCTGGATCTACATCTACAGTTACAACACTATCATCAGTATATCCATAATCTATTTCATTTTCTTTAGGGCTTATTTGTAATTTAACCATTGCGCCATTTGCACCTATATTTTTTACAAAAAAAGTAACTAGAGATTGTTGTATTGTTTCAAAGGGAGGAGTATATTGATAACTATTTATAGCAGTAACATTCAAACTATATTCACTAAATTTTTTACCAACTAGATTTACATTACTGGCTAATGGTGGTGGACTATAGGTTTCAAGCCAGTTTAAGATATCTTCACTTACTTCTATAAGTTCTTCATCTTTAGTAAATATTTTAGTAGGTTCAGTAAGCATTTTGATCACTCCTAATTATAGAAGACTTTATAAAATATCTTCTCCTACTTTTACAATTTTCTAATCTTTAGTAAATATTTTAGTAGGCTTACTGAGCGTTTTTATCACCTCCTAACTGTAGAAGGCTTTAAAAAAGATGTTTTCCTACTTTTATAGTATTTTAATCTTTAGTAAATATTTTTGGTAGTTTAAATTATAGAAGGCTTTCTAATATATTTAATCCTTCTTTATCAATAACTTCAAACATTTGTATTGATCTAATAATTTCTTTTTTAGCCATTTCTTCATAGCCATATTTAAAATATAATTTGCCTAAATTTAGTAAAACTGACTGGTCACTTATTAAATTTAATAAATTTAAGGTTTTTTCAAATTTATTAAATTCTTTGTTTATGAGCATAAATTCACATATCTGTAAAATAATCGGAGTAAAATCTAACATAGTTTTATCATCTGATAAAACATTATTATTTTTGTTCGTAAATAAATTCATCATTTCTTTATATACCTTTAAAGTAGTTTTGTTGCATTCAGATAAATTACTTTTATTAAACTGATTTATTGAAACAATAGCTAAATCATATTTATCTTTTATAATAAAACATAAAGCTTTGTACATCATTATTTGAAAGTAGTATAAATTTTTTTCTTTTATAGTGTCAATATATTCTATGCATTCATTAATCTTGCATGAATATAGTAAAGATTTGACTTTAAATATCTTTAAATCGTCTGAAAGGGTTCCAGCTTTTTCACTTTTGTTTATATATTCTAATGCTGTATCATAGTATCCTTCCATATAAAATAAATCTGCAATTATAGGATATTCTCTTGGAAAATCAGTAAAGAAATTTTCTAAGATTTTTTTCATGTCTTCTATATTAAAATTTTTTTCTTTTAATATATGACATATATTATAAAGGGGAACTAAAAAATCTGGTTTTGATTTAATAGTGTCAACAGAGTATTTATAGGCAGTATCATAATCTTTTAGATCCATATAAATTTTTGATAGTTCATAGTTAGCTCTAAATCCACCTACTCCATAAATGGATTTTAAAACTGAGGGTGGTTCTCCAATTTCTATACATTTTTCAAATGCTTTTATTGCTATAAGGGGGCTATTTTTGTCTTTAAATATAAGTCCTTTTAAATAGTACAAATCAGTAAATTCAGGATAATATCTAGTTCCTATTTCAATGAATTCTAGTGCTTTATCATAATTTTTTAAAGAGTAGTTTGATATAACTATTCTCTCTATTAATCTTGAAGCATATCCTGTGCTTGGATCAAAATTATTATAGGATTTATAATAATTATCTAAAGCTGATTTTTTATCATTTAAAGCAAAATATTCATTACCTAAATTAAAATATGCAAATTTAGTATCTTCACCTTTTTTTATTTGTTCTTTTAAAAGGGTAATATTTCTATTCCTTTTATCTTTAGATACAATATTTTTATTCAAATAACCATAGTGATATATTCTTATATCATAGGTTTTACCTTTTACATTTTTTTCATAATTAACTAATTGGTTATGAACCTCACCCTCATAATGAAATCCATAATTGTTTTTAAATAGTCGTGGGTTTAGGTTTATGGTTATATCTGTAGTGGTTACACTATATCCAGAATAATTCAATGTTTCAAAGAAGTAGATTGCATCTTCATTCAAATTTTTTTCTATAAGACTTTTAAATTTTTCTTTATCCTCACTGCAGAACTCATCATCACCATCCATTATGAGGATCCAATCTTTTGAGGCATATTTTAAAGATTCATTTCTAGCAGCGCTAAAATCATTGCACCACTCAAAATAATAAATTTTTGCACCATATTTTTCTGCGATTTCTACAGTTCTATCTGTAGAACCAGTATCTACTACTATTATTTCGTCTACTAAATCCTGTACACTTTTTAAACATCTTTCTAAATTTTCTTCTTCATTTTTAACAATCATACATAAACTTATATCATGACCCATTATATATTATCACCTCTATTTTAAAGGAACCAAGAAGTACTAAGTAGTACTTCTTAGCTAATTCATTAATACCTACCGTTAAAGAAGACTTGTACACTTTGATCTGTAACTGAAGTGGTTGTAAGGTAAACTTTTGTATAGTGCATATAATAAGAACTACTTAAAACTTTTGCACTTCCATTTGATAATAGAGTAGCTGTTTCACCAACTAGAACATAGGTTCCGTTTTCTTCTGGACATACTGCTACTTTAATTGTTACTGGTAGAACTCCACCAGAGACTTTTTTAACATACCAGGTAATATCCTGCATTTTTGAAGTGTCCACTGGAGAACTATATTGTGGTGTAGCCAATGATATAGAAGAAACTGTTTCAGAAGTTTCATTAAAATATCTGTCAGTGATGTTTACATTTATTGAGCCATTAGTGATAGAACTTATTTTAGAAATAGTACCACTTGTCAGTGAACTTAGTTGAGTTACATCAACGGTACCGTTAGTGATGGAACTAATTTTAGCAATAGTTCCATTTGTCAATGAACTAATTTGGGTAACATCCACAGTACCATTAGTAATAGAATTTAATTGAGTTACATCAATAGTACCATTAGTAATAGAGTCAACCTTTGAAATAGTACCATTTGTCAATGAACTAATTTGGGTAACATCCACCGTACCGTTAGTAATAGAATTTAATTGAGTTACATGAATAGTACCATTAGTAATGGAGTCAACCTTTGAAATAGTCCCGTTTGTTAATGAACTAACTTGAGTTACGTCAACTGTACCATTAGTGATGGAACTAATTTTAGCAATAGTTCCACTAGTTAATGAACTTAGTTGAGTTACATCCACAGTACCGTTAGTGATGGAGCTAACTTTAGTAATAGTTCCATTTGTCAATGAACTAATTTGGGTAACATTCACAGTACCGTTAGTAATAGAATTTAATTGAGTTACGTCAATAGTACCATTAGTAATGGAGTCAACTTTTGAAATAGTCCCGTTTGTCAATGAGCTAACTTGAGTTACGTCAACTGTACCATTGGTAATAGAATTTAATTGAGTTACGTCAATAGTACCATTAGTAATGGAATTAATTTTAGCAATAGTACCACTTGTCAATGAGTTTAGTTGAGTTACATCAACCGTACCGTTCGTGATGGAACTAACTTTAGCAATAGTCCCATTTGTCAATGAACTAATTTGGGTAACATTCACAGTACCGTTAGTAATAGAATTTAATTTAGTTACGTCAATAGTACCATTAGTAATGGAGTCAACCTTTGAAATAGTCCCGTTTGTCAATGAACTAACTTGAGTTACGTCAACTGTACCATTGGTAATAGAATTTAATTGAGTTACGTCAATAGTACCATTAGTAATAGAATCTATTGTATCTATGGTTCCTACATTAATATCTAGTTCACCATATTCATTTACTTTAAGAGGCAAATAATTACTACCGTCATACCCGAAGACGGAGGTTTTTAATTCTTCAGCTGAATTCGAGAAAACAATACTATTAGCCATATAAAAAATCACTTCCTCCATAAAAAATGAAGCCTATAAAAGCTTCAATATATACTATGCAATTTTTGTGGCAAATGCTACAATAAAATTATTTTAATAAAAAAGGATCTAAACTATTAAAAATAATTTAAAGTTTAAACCCAATTTTTATAATTAAGAAAAATAATCTATTATTTTCTTTTCAAGATTTTCTTCTGGTATTTCTAATTTTTTTAGATAGTATTCTAGTTTATGGATAGAAGGGAAGTATTTAATAATAGGTTCTTCCAATGCTAACTCATATTTTAAATTTTTTTTATTAGTAATGATATCTAATACTTCTCTCAATTTTATTTTATTTAATGATGTTAAATTGATAATTTCTTCTTTTGGAAAAATATTAATATATTTAGCTGACTTAATCATAACTTTAGATATAAATTCAGCAGATAATAGATTAAAATAATTATTATATCCACTAACTTTTAAAATTTTATTTTCTTTGATACACTTGTCAATCAAGGACATTAATCGATTATTTCTTTCAAATCTTCCATAGCAATAGGTAAGTCTATATATAATTAATTTTTTATCTTTTATATCTTTCATTATATATTTTATAGCCATTTCAGAATTGTATTTACATATTCCATATATACTATGAGGATATATTTTTTCGTCTTCTTTAGCGCAGCCATAGTTTCCGTCATATACAGCTGCACTAGATAAAAATATAATATTACAATTGATTTTATCTTTCATTTTAAAAATATAATTTGTATCTTTTTTTATAAATTCATAGACATTTTCTGTATCAATGTTGGTGTTGCTATTTCCACAGGTAATTATTAAGGTATCAATTTTACTCATGAGTTTTTCATCTTTAATAAAATTTTCAAAGCTTATTTTATTAAATTTATTAAATATATTATTTGAATTATTAAAGTATATCATTAATACATTTTTACATTCTTCTTTATAATATTTACTTAAAGTGTTTTGAATATTTTGTCCTATAAATCCACTAGCACCTAAAACTGCTATCATTTTATACTCTCTTTTTTAACTTTTTTATACCAGCTAATCATTTCTTGTATACCTTCTTCAATACTTACTTTTGGAATAAAGCCTAAGTTTTCTAGTTTATCTGTATTAAAATATTTGCTTTGAGATTTAAATTTGCCATTAAATTTTTGTCTCTTTATTAGATTAGGATCTGCGTGCAGTTCTTTGGTAATGAATTTTGCACTTTCTTCTATAGTCTTATATTCCTTGTTATTTCCTATATTATACGCCTGATATTCATTCCTATCAAAATCATGCTTTCTCACTATTAATAGTATTCCTTCTATAAAATCATTTATATGACACCAAGAGCGAACACAATCTTTATCAACATTAATTTCTTTTTCATTTAAAATATTCCATATGAAAATATCTAATGCAGATTTATATTTTGAAGAGTATACTCCTGGTCCATATACCATAAATGGTCTTATACTAACAGCTTTTAATCCATAATTTTTAACATAATGTCTAACTAAACTTTCTCCAAAGAGCTTACTTATAGCATAAACATTATTTAAGGTTAAAGGACTTACATTTAACATATCTTTTTCTATAACTTCTTTATCATCAAAAATATCTCCGTAAACTTCTGAAGTACTAAAATATACTAATTTAGCATCATATTCTAATGCAATATTTATTAAGTTCAATGTTCCTTTTACTGCAGAGTCAATCATTTTCCAAGGATGCTCTTCACCATTTATTCTACCAACTTCACTGGCAGCATGAATTATATATTTTATATTTCCATTTATTCTTTTTACATTAGTATAAATTTCTCCAAAATCAGTAATATCTGACCTTATATAATCATCATAATCTCTAATATATTGGTCTAAAACAACTATTGTATAATCCTTATATTCTAGTTTTAATTTTTCAACTAATTTTTTGCCTATAAATCCTAATCCACCTGTAACTAATATAACATCTTTCAATTTTTACAGCCCCTTTATGAAAATAATATTTTTATAAAATTCACTAAAAGATTTACTATCCATTAATTCTATTGATTTTTCAAAAATGTATTTTAAATCATCTTTTAAAAATGTGTTTTCTATTTTATATACGAAATTGTTTCCTTTATTTTTAAGAATGTCTTCATTTAATTTAATTAAATAATAACTAAATATAGGTCTTATATTAAAACAACTGTCATTAAACCAATTAAATTCATTTATAAATTTTAAAAAGATTCCCATTTTATTCTCTTTTTTTAACAAATTTAAAATTCTTAATCTAGTTATATTGGAACCTACTATCATTTTTATTCCATTTCTAGAAGTTTGATTTGGATGAGAAGTATTAAATACAGTTTTATTATCATGAATAAATTTTAGGTTTAGTAAAATAGCTTTACTTAATAAATCCCAATCACCATCTACGTTAACTAAGCTCGTATCAAAACCTCCACATTTTTTGTAAGCTTCCTTTGAAAAAACAAGGCTACTTCCATTTATAGGATTACTGTATGATAAATATGCTAATTTTTTCATTGTATTATCTGATTGGAGCAGGGTGAGAATATTATTGTCTATATTATATAATGCTCCATTTGTAGTATTATTTCCAAGAATCATCTTATTTGAAAAAACCATATCATAATTTTTATCCTTTAATAGGTATAGATCTTCCTCTAATTTATCTGTATCTACATAAGAATCATCTACACTTATCCATCCTATATAATTAGCTTTAGCCATGCTGAATCCAAATTTAAGGGCATATATTGCTCCAGAATTTTTATCCAAAGAATAAATTTTTATAGTTCCTATTTTGTCTTTATATTTTTCTGCTAAAGAGATGCACTTATTTAGGCTATTATCTTTGGATTTATCATCTACTAATATCCATTCAAGTTTATTTTTTATAGTTTGATTTCCCATGCTATTAAAAATACTTTCAAGGAAATCTTCTCCATTATAAACAGGAGTAACTATAGTTATTTCTGTTTCATTATTGCTATGACTATGTATCAAATTTCCTTGAGTATTTATAATTTTATTAGTATACAAAGAAATTTCAGAATTAAGTTCTATTAAATTATTATTTGGTTTAGTATTTAGATTTTTATCTTCTATAATTTTGCTCATAATCATACTATTGGTATTTGATAGTGAATAATTTTTTTCTACTAAATTTCTATATTCTATGGAAGAATATTTTTCATCCTGTAGCATATTAACTAAATCATCTAAAGAACTCCATACATATTTTTCAGGATAAACTTCTTTTGCTCCTACAAAATTATGAATAAGTGGTCTAATTCCTTTTGACATAGCTTCCATAATTCCAAGTCCTTGACTTTCCAGAACGCTGGTACAAATAAGATAATTTTTATCTTCTAACCATTTATTAATATCCTTTTGCCATCCGTAAAATATAATGTTTTTTGCTAAGCCTAATTCCCTAATCATCTGATTAAAATATAATCTGTATCGTTGTTCATCAAAGGCACCAGCAATGTGAAGTTTATATCTATTGTCTGTATCAAAAATTTTTTTAAAGGCATGCATAAGTAGCATAGGGCCTTTTTTAAAATTTATATATCCAACGTAAGCTATATTAAATCCTTTTTCCCGTTCTTTATATTTTTGTTTGCTTAAATCAATACCATTAGGAATAACATAAATCTTTTCTTGAGGTATAAAAACTTTACTTAAAACAATTCTTTTTATATGCTCTGCTACAAATATAATTTTATCAACATTGCTCCAATTAACATCATATATATAATTAGTAAAAGCTTCATAACTATGAAGTCTACATATTATTTTTTTATTCTTTGCAATCTCAAGTTTACTTCCATAACCTACAAGAGGATCACACCATTCAAACCAACAGATATCTGCCAATTTCATTTCTTCATCAATTTGATCATAATTTCTTACAATTACTTTTTTTGTATTATATTCATAAGATAAATATTCAATGATATCATCAATAAAATTATCTAATCCAGGTAAAATAAAGAATACTATTTTTTTCTTATTGCTCACTATATCATCTCCTTTTAAGATATAAACAATCTATAATAAACAGAGTTATTGAGTTTAGAAGAAACTTTTCTATTTCTAATAAAACTTATAAATTTTAACATAAAGAGTGTATAAGGATATATTCTTATAAAGTTCTATTTAGAAACGTAATTGCTCCTTATTCTAGGTATATAGTTGCCTTTTACTCTAACTTTTAAGAGAGTATATTAGAACAGATATCTATAGAACAAATAAATTAATTTTTAGTTAAAAAAATAAACCTACATTTATATGATATGATTAGAGATTTATAATGTTTTCAAAATAATATATTTAATTTAGATTTTAAAAGATATAAAAGTCATCGCTTATTATTACAGTAAAACTTTATTTTTTATCCTTTTTTACTTTAAGTGGGACTTAAAGTATTTTTGATGGGTATACTAAATTATATTAATAAAATTATAAGGAGGTGGTTTTATGCACTTAACAAGTAAGTCCAATAGATTAATTAAAGAAAAGTCCCCATATCTTCTTCAACACGCTTACAATCCTGTAGATTGGTATCCTTGGAGTGAAGAAGCGTTTTCTAAAGCAAAATCAGAAGATAAACTAATTTTTTTATCTATTGGATATTCTTAGTGGGTACATAAGTCAACATGTCATTGGTGCCACGTTATGGAAAGGGAATCTTTTGAGGATGAAGAGGTAGCAAAAGTTTTAAATGAAAACTTTATTTCTATAAAGGTAGATAGAGAGGAAAGACCAGATATAGACAGTATATATATGAGTTTTTGTCAAGCATATACAGGCAGTGGTGGTTGGCCATTAACAATAATAATGTCTCCAGATAAAAAACCTTTTTTTGCAGGAACTTATTTCCCAAAATGGGGAAAGTACAATATACCTGGAATTATGGATATTTTAAGATCCATAAATAATCTTTGGATAGAAGATAAAAATAGAGTATTAGAATCTAGTGATAGAATTTTAGAACAAATAGAAAGATTTGAAGATAATCATAGAGAAGATGAACTTGAAAAATATATTGTGGAAAAGGCTTTTCAAAGTCTAGTAAATAATTTTGATAGTGAATATGGTGGTTTTGGTACATATCCTAAATTTCCTACAGCTTATTATATATTATTTTTATTAAGGTACTATTATTTTAAAAAGGATAAGAAGGCATTAGAAATTATAAATAAAACCTTAATAAGTATTTATAAAGGGGGAATATTTGATCACATAGGTTTTGGATTCTCTAGATATTCTACAGATAACAAATGGCTTATACCTCATTTTGAAAAGATGCTTTATGATAATGCACTTTTATCTATGGCTTATACAGAGGCCTATGAAGCTACAAAGAATCCATTATATAAAGAAATAACAGAAAAAATATTAACTTATGTAAAAAATTTCATGACATCTGAAGAAGGTGGATTTTACTCTGCAGAGGATGCAGATTCTGAAGGGATAGAAGGTAAATTTTATTCATGGACTAAAAATGAAATAATAGATATTTTAGGGGAAGAAGAAGGAGAATTTTATTGCAAAGTTTATGATATAACTTCTAAAGGAAACTTTGAAAATAAAAATATACCTAATGTCATAAACACAGATTTAAAGGAAATAAAAAATAATAAAGATAGATTAGAAAAACTCAGAAAAAAGTTATTTGAACATAGAGAAAAAAGAATACATCCTTATAAAGATGATAAAATCTTAACTTCATGGAATGCTTTAATGATAATAGCTTTTTCTAAAGCTGGTAAGAGCTTTAAAAATGATGGTTATATAGAAGTAGCAAAAAAATCAGCAGATTTTATAATAGAAAATTTAATGGATGAAAAGGGGACGTTGTACGCACGTATTAGAGAAGGAGAAAAAGGAAATGAAGGTTTTATAGATGACTATGCTTTCTTTTCATGGGCTCTTATAGAACTATATAAAGGAAGTTTTGATGTTTATTATTTAGAAAAATCCATAAAAATTGCGGATAAAATGATAGAGTTATTTTGGCATAAAGAAAAGGGCGGATTTTATCTGTATAGTAAAAATAGTGAAGAGCTTATAGTTAGACCAAAAGAAATTTATGACGGAGCTATGCCCTCAGGAAATGCGGTAGCTTCGTTAGTTATGAGTTCACTTTACTATATTACAGGAGAAGATAGATACAAAGATTTAGTCGATAAGCAGTTTAAAGTTTTTGCATCAAATATAAAAAGTAGACCAGTGTATCACTTATTTTCTATAATAGCATATATGTATAATGTTTTACCTATAAAAGAAATAACAGTAGCTTATAAGAAGAGAGATGTAGAATTTTATAAATTTATAGATGAAATAAATAATAGATATATGCCTTTTTCAATAATAACTTTAAATGATAAAAGTGATAAAATAGAAAAAATAAATAAAAATATTAAAGGTAAAACTTCTATAGAGGATAAAACTACAGTTTATATATGTGAAAATTATTCTTGTAGAGAACCTATAACAGATTTAAATAAATTTAAAGAAATATTAAATGTGGATTTTTAAAACTGTGAATTTAATAGTTATTTTATAACATATTCTTTTAAATATTTTTCATATTATAAAATTTAAAACTATGAACTTAATATTATCTAGCAGCTAAATATTTATGGCATATAATACTCTAAATTTATTTATATATCTAACTTAAAGATAAAATAAATATAAGAAACATAAATTTAATATTTAATAATATAAGTCCTTGCTAAAATTTAATAGCTAGGACTTATATTAAATTTTGGTATAAGTTAATAAATTAATAAAATTAATATTTTGTAATTATTATATTTATAATATAATAAAATAAATAGATTTTTAAGCTTCAAAGAGAGTTTTTAATTCTATTAAAGCTTAGAAACTCTTAGTCATAGATTGTGGTATTAAATATTTACTCTTACTTTTAAAAAGAGAGTAGTATTAGAGCGGAAAGCCATAGGATAAATTAGAGAAATTTTCATATGTCATTATATAAAAGGAGTAAATATAGAATATGAGGTTTATTGGTTATAGAACATTGAAAACAGCAGTTGGAGCTACAATAGCCATGAGTATTGCAGCGGCTTTGGGACTTAAATATTCAGTAGCCGCTGGGATAATTACTATTTTAAGTATTCAAAATACAAAAAGAAAATCATTAAATGTAGCAATTCAAAGAATAATAGCCTGCTTATTGGCTTTAGCTATATCTTCGACTTTGTTTACTATACTAGGTTATAATGCTATAGTTTTCGGGTTATTTTTACTTTTGTTCATACCTTTAGCAGTTAAATTTAATTTACAGGAAGGAATTGTAGTAAATTCTGTATTAGTGACACATATATTGTTAGAAAATAATGTAAGCATAAATTTATTTTTAAATGAAATTTCATTAATGTTAATAGGAGCAGGGGTAGCATTACTATTCAATTTATATATTCCAAGTATAGAAAGGGAAATAAAAGAAGATCAAGTTTATATAGAGGATCATATGAAAGAAATACTTATTCAAATGTCCATAGCTTTAAGAAAACTTTCAGTTTCTCTTAAAGAAGATGAATTATTTAATAATTTGGAAGAAAGGCTTCTTAAAGCTAAAAAAAGAGCATATATAAATTTAAATAACTATTTTCTTTTAGATGTAAGTTATTATGTAGCTTATATGGAGATGAGAATACAACAATTTGAAACATTAAAAAGAATGAGGCAACATTTTAATAAATTTTTCATGACCTATGAACAAACAGAAATGATAGCAGATTTTACAAAAAAAGTAGCAGATTCTCTTTATGAAGAAAATGCAGGAGAAGATCTGATCCTAGATTTAGAGAATTTAAGGGAAAGTTTTAAAAAGATGAATTTGCCAAACACTAGGGAAGAATTCGAAAATAGGGCTTTGCTTTTTCAATTCTTAAATGATATGGAACAATTTTTAATTATTAAAAATGAATTTAAAAGAACTATAATAGATTGTGATACAAAAGAATGTAAAATTAAATAATGATGTACTTAGAAAAATTTAAATACAGTACAATTTATATTAATACATATCTATAATACGAAATAAAATATATAAATAATAAAACAGTGCTAAAGTGTAGATGTGAACTTTAGCACTATTTTATTTTGTGTTCATATAATATCGTAAAGAGATTAATGTATAAGGTGGAGTCATGGAAAAGCAAGAATATTATATAGAACTAAATAATAAAGCAGAAAGTATGCTTAGAAAAGGTGAATTTTTAGGAAGTGGACATAATGGTATAGTATATTTATTACCAGATAAAAAGGTAATAAAAGTTTTTAAAGAAAAAAAGGTATGCAAAAAAGAAAGAGAAATCTTAGAGAGAACTAATAATAGTAGATATTTTCCTAAAATATATGATTACGGAGATTATTTTATATTAAGGGAATACATAAGGGGAGAAAGATTGGATCATTATATAAAACAAAATGGGATAAACAAAAGATTAACCCATAATATAGTTAAACTTATAAAAGAATTTGAAAAATTAAATTTTAAAAAATTAGATATAAGATGTAAAGATATCTATGTAGACAAAAAGTATAAGTTAAGAATAATAGATCCCAAAAATAATTATTCTAAAACTGTTATATATCCAAGACATTTAATGAAAGGCTTAAATAAACTTGATGTATTAGATGAATTTTTACTTCAAGTTAAAAATGAAAATAAAAAATATTATGATTTATGGAATACTAGAATGAGAGACTACCTAGAAAATGGGGTAAAATAAGAAAATTACGACTTAAAAGATAGTTTACCTTCAGTATATTAAAAAGGGATATGTGTCTAGAAGGGCAACTCAATTCGCTAATATATTCTAACTTTGTTTTTGTAAAATATATTGAAAAAAATGATAACTCGCTATTCGCTCAAACAATCAGTTTTTTCTAATATATTTTCAAAAAACAAATAAGAATATCTAAGCTTTTTCGAATGCCCTTTACGCTACATATCCCAATTTTTAATATACTTAAGCTAGCCTAAATTTAAAAATATAATTTCCTATAATCAAAAATAATAGAAAAGGAATTCAAAAAATTTTCGTTAGAAAATTGATGCGTAGCATGTCAATAAAATGTATCTTTATAAAATTTCTATAAATTAAATTTACACTCAATCTTATTTGCGTTAGCAAACAAATTTAATATATAAAGCCATTAATTTCAATTAGTTTTTATATAAACTTAATAAGTTCTACTATATATAAAGTTACTAAGATTATGTATAAATATATTATTTATAGTTGTGAATTTCTAATAAAAAAATATTTTTATATTATAATATTTAAGAAAAACTTTCTGGCTACGTCGATTATTGTGAATAAAATTAATGTTTTTTTCTATAGAAATATAAATTAATTACTATAGAAAGTCTCCAACCGGGCTAGCGCTTTTTTAGATATTTATATATAGAATTTAGATTTGATTTTATAATTTTTAAAAGCTTATTGCAAAACATAAATTAATCACTCAAGCTTAATGAAAATAAATGCCAATTTAAACATAGAAATAGTAAAAAGGGTAGGAAGTTTCGATTAATCCAATGTATTTACCCTTTTTACATTCTGGAAAATTATATTTAAAAAGTTATACTATATTCCTTTTGTTTAGAAATAAGGATATGTATGCTTTACTACAATATTATATACATAAAATGGAAAATACATGATATACTAGGTGTATGAAATAATGAAGTCATTGAAAGAAAGAATGTGAAGGTAATATTGTGACTTCAATAAAGTTATTAGTGTCATCATAAATATACATATGGGAGGGGATTATTATTAAGAATCTTAAAAAATTATGTGCTGTTTTAACAATAGCTATAACCCTTACAGCTTGTACCTCTAACACAACTAGTATGAAATCTACAGAAAGTAAAGATAAAACAGCTACTAGCGAACAATCATCTAAATCCACACAGGATAAAGAAACTGTGAAATTTACAACTACTAAAGAAGTCGTAAATACGCTATGTTCTGATGAATTTGAAGGTAGATTAGTTGGTTCTAAAGGAAATAAAAAGGCTGAAGAATATGTTAGTAAAATTTTTAAAGATATAGGATTATCACCTCTATTTAATGATAGTTATTACCAAAAGTATTATCAGAGCATTATAATAGATTCTAAAGAAAATGATAAAATAAGTAACAAACTAATATTAGCTAATAATGTTGTAGGTGTTATAAAAGGTAAAGACAGTAAAAAAGCAGTAGTAATATCAGCACATTTTGATCATGCAGGATATGAAGATGGAAAGCTTATTAGAGGAGCGTTAGATAATGCTTCTGGTATGTCAGCTTTAATAAAAGTAGCTAATGATTTAAAGAAAAAATCAGCGGAAAAATCTTTTGATATGGATATAGTTATATGTGCCTTTAATGGAGAAGAAGAAGGACTAGGAGGAAGCAAGGATTTTGTTCATGAAGTACCTAAATTATATGATAATCTGTATAACATTAATATAGATTGTATAGGTGCTAAAAAAGGTGGAAAGCTTGCTCTTAAAAATAAAAGTAAAGTATCTGATAAATTGTATGCTTCTATGAAAACTACTCTTAAAAAGCATAATATTGAATTTAGAGATACAGATGTAAGAGGTACAAGTGACCACAAGAGCTTTGAAAATGAAAGTATTCCTAATTTTTTCTTTGCACAGGAAAATATAGAAGATTTAATTCATAAGCCTACAGATACTCCAGATACTTTAAATTATGAGCAAATAGATAAAATTGCAAATGCTGTAGTTGATTTTGTAGAAACAAATAATGGAGTGACCTTCAATTAAATGATATAAAACTATAATTTTTAAAGAGTTATACTATCTTCCTGTGTGTTAAAAATAATGATATTTGCTGTAAAAGGCATTCGAACAAATTTTAGAAGTTTTTACTTATTTCTAACATAAAAAAATTACACTTTAAAAGGTTATTAAAATAATAAATACTTTTAGAGAAAATAGATATTTAGAAAAATAATTAGAATACTTTATTTGTGAACTAATATTTAAGTGTGAAGTAAACAGGACGTTTACTTAGCTCTTGTTGCCACAGGAGGTGGCATTAGAGCGTTAGCTTAAATATTAGGGCACAAATATTAGTATCCTTTATTTTTCTAGCTAGCTATTTAACAAAAATATTTCTTATTTTAATTCTCAATCTTTAAAGCTAATTTAAATACTTTTCTTATTTTTCTCTATTTCTTGGGCAAGATTTTCTAAATATTCTTGTGTTTCCATTTTAAATAGTAATTCTTCCTCAACTTTATCCTTTTCTTTCAAAATATCTTCAAGTTTCATAAAATCAGATGCATTCTCTTCTACTTCTGCTTCTATTTTAGATAATTTTTCTTCTAGCTTTTCTATCTCTTTTTCTATATTTTCATATTCGAGTTTTTCTTTATAAGAAAATTTTAATTTTGGAGCATTTGTATTTTGGTTATTAGTTTCTTTTGAAACTTTATTTGTTTTTTCTTCTTTTAAAGTTATATTTGCAAATTCTTTTTTCTTTGCTATAAAGTCTGAATAGTTTCCAATGTACTCAGAAATTTTTCCGTTGCCTTCAAAGTGAAAGATTTTATTACAAGTTCTATCTAAAAAATATCTATCATGGGATACTGATATAACAGGACCATTAAATTCGTCAATATAGTTTTCTAAAACCTTTAATGTATCAATATCTAGATCGTTGGTTGGTTCGTCTAGCATAAGTACATTAGGAGCGGTCATTAAAATTTTTAAAAGATATAGTCTTCTTTTTTCTCCACCGGATAATTTTGAAATATAACACCATTGCATATCATCTGTAAAAAGAAATCTTTCCATCATTTGCGAAGCGCTTATTTTAGTTCCATCTGCTGTAGTTATAAATTCAGCTGTTTCTCTTATATATTCTATAGCTCTTAAATTTGGATTCATATCTTCTGAATGTTGCGAGAAATATGAAATATTTACTGTAGTACCTATATCAATAGAACCACTATCTGGGGTCAATCTATTTGTAATAATGTTCAAAAGTGTAGATTTACCCATACCATTATTTCCAACTATACCAATACGATCATTTCTAAGTAATATACAACTAAAATCTTTTATTAAAGTTCTATTTTCAAATTTTTTATTTAGATTTTCTATATTAATTATTTTTTTACCTAATCGTGAATGAGCTACAGATATATCAATATCCTCACTATTATGGTTATAATTACTTTCACCTAATTTTTCAAATCTTTTTATCCTTGCTTTTTGCTTAGTACCTCTTGCTTGGACTCCAGCTCTAATCCATTCTAATTCTTTTTTATAAAGACTTTGTCTTTTTTCTTCTAAAGAGTTTTCTAAGGTTATTCTTTCAGCTTTCTTTTCTACAAACTGTGAATAATTACAATTATAAGTGTACATAGTTCCATAATCTAGCTCTAAAGTTTTGTTAACAACTCTATCTAAAAAATATCTATCATGAGTTACCATTAAAAGAGCACCTTTTCTATTTTGAAGATAATTTTCAAGCCAATCTATAGTATCATTATCCATATGGTTTGTTGGTTCATCTAATACTAGTAAATCGCAAGGAGAGATTAGGGCGCTACATAATGCAACTCTTTTTCTTTGTCCTCCAGAAAGTTCTTTTATCTTTTTATCAAAGTCTGTTATGTTAAGTTTAGTAAGAACGGTTTTAATTTTGCTTTCAAGATCCCAAGCGTTTAAAGAATCCATTTTATTAGTTAGTTCTAATAAATAGTTTTGAAACTTTGTATTCTCTGGGTTTTTAGAAATTAAATCTAAAGTTTTTTCATATTCAGCTATTACAGACATTATTTTAGAATTACCTTTAAACACTTGTTCTAATATTGTAGCGTTAGAATCTAAAACTGGATTTTGATCTAAATATTCAATAGTAGTTCCTTTGGGAACATTAATTAAACCACCATCAGGAGTGTCTTTATCGGTAATAATTTTTAAGAGGGAAGATTTACCTGTACCATTAACTCCTATTAACCCTATTTTATCTTCGTTACTTATAGTAAAAGAAACTTCTTTAAATAAAGTTTTTTCACCATAACTTTTGCATATATTTTCAACAGTTACTATAATCATTAAAATCATCCTTTTGCTAATTAAATTTATACTCTATGATGTATATTCTATTATAAAAAACCTCTATAGTAAAATATAAATATTAAAGAATATATTGTATAAATATTAAAGAATATATTGTATAAATATTAAAGAATATATTGTATAAATATTAAAGAATATATTGTATAAATATTAATGAAATTATTTTTTCATTTTTAGAGAGTAAAGTTGCAAAATTTTGTAGATTTATAGTGTTTCTATTTAAATAGTTTAATAAACTACCTTAAGGTGTAAATATTATTGTATAAAAAATAACAAAATAATAAAGGTTATAATAAACATATCTTGTTAAAATATAGATTTAGAAAGGGCTGCACCTACATATGTATTATATATACATCTAATTTGTATAAATAATTTGTAAAATTATGAATTATGTGTTAATATATAGGTGTAGAAAACTTAATTTAAAATGGTTAAAAGTTTATCATTTTAAATTAAATTAAGAATATATATTACGAATAATATTATTTGAATATTTTGAAAATTGAATTATATCTTTAAAAACATATTTTGTGTTAAAATATAAAAAACCACTATTAAGTTAATTAATTTGTTTAAAATTGATTAATATACTGGAAAAACTTATAAAAATACTTAAATTTTTATAAAAATTTAAACTTTATATAAAATCAAGGAGGAAAGATTTTATGTCAGATTTAAAAACTATAACAGAACAAGAAATAGAAGTTAAGGAGGCGACGAAGAAAAACCTTAAACCTGTAATTGGAAAAGAAGGTTTTATATGTTTGGTATTATTTTTAGGATTTTTTATAATACTTGGCACTAAAATGGGAACAGTTAATATGTTTAATACTTTAATGAAAACAGGATACCAACTACTTATGGAGACAGTTTTCTATATTATGGCTATAGCTGTTTTAGCTGGAGCTATATCAGGATTATTATCTGAATTTGGAGTTATTTCTTTAATAAATAAAGGATTATCTCCATTAATGAAGCCTTTATATAAATTGCCAGGAGCTTCAGCCTTAGGAGTAGTTACAACTTATTTATCAGATAACCCTGCAATTATAAGTTTGGCAAAAGATAAAGGATTCTTAAAATATTTTAAGAAGTTTCAAGTTCCAGCATTAACTAATTTAGGAACTTCTTTTGGAATGGGATTAATTTTAACTACATTTATGATTGCACAAAAATCTCCTACAGGAGAAAATTTTGTACAGGCTGCTATAATAGGAGATATAGGTGCTGTTATAGGTAGTATTGTAAGTGTTAGATTAATGGTTAGACATACTAGAAAGTATTATGGAGAACATGCGGATGATATGGTCTATGAAAGTGATGATGATGGCTATGATTCCTTAAAATATAGAGAAGTTAGAGAAGGTGGCGTAGGCGCAAGATTACTTGAATCCTTATTAGAAGGTGGTAAAACAGGTGTTGAACTTGGACTAGCTATAATTCCAGGTGTAGTTATAATTTGTACTTTAGTATTAATGTTAACTAATGGACCATCACCAAAGGGATATACTGGTGCTGCTTATGAAGGTATAGCATTTTTCCCTTGGGTAGGAGATAAATTAAGCTTTATTTTAAATCCATTGTTTGGATTTAAACATCCAGAAGCAATAGCATTCCCAATAACTTCCTTAGGAGCTGTTGGTGCTGCTATGAGCTTAGTTCCTCAATTTTTATCAAAAAATTTAATTGGGGCTAATGAAATAGCAGTGTTTACTGCTATGGGTATGTGCTGGAGTGGATACTTAAGTACTCATATAGCTATGATGGATAGTTTAAACTGTAGAAAATTAACAGGTAAAGCTATATTAAGTCATACTGTGGGAGGATTAGTAGCAGGAGTGTCAGCTCATATAATTTATATGTTAGTCAGTATAATTTAGTAAACTGAAAAAAAGTTATCAAAATAGATTTAATTTTAATTACGTAAATATAAATAATACATTTTATAAGCAATTCATTTCGCTAAGTAGTTCTAAATTTGGCTACATTAAAAATTTACTACCCGGTAGAGGAGAGGTCCTGTCTTCACTATCGGCTCCTCACGTTCTATGAGGAATTACGTGAATTTTTAATTCCGCCAAATTAAGAATTACTAAAGCTCATTCATGAAGCTTATTACATGTATTATTTATATTTACTACATTAAAATTAAATCTATTTTTATTTTGAGATATTTTCTAAGATTATATTATTATGAATCTAACTAAATATATGTTTATCATTGATAGTGCTATTAGTATTTATGAATAAATGTTAGAAATCTATAAATTATACATTACAATTCATTAGAAAATTTACATATAGTTATGCTAAAAATATAGAACTATAATATATAATTAGATTTTTGCATATAAAAATATGCTATAAGGGTTTGGTATAATAATGTTAAGAAAATAGTACTGTAATATATTTTTATAGTTTCCTATAGTGGAATATAAATTGAATTTAATAATCAAAATTTAAATAAAATATGTTATATTAAAGGTAATGATACAGTAAAGCTAAGCTAGCATTTACTGTTAAGTAATGTTTTTTTAGATATAAAGTGAGAGAAAACTTATTCTAGGGTAAAACATTATTTATTTGAAGATATTTTTTAAAGGAGAAGTTTAATATGAACATTCAAATATTTGGTACAAAAAAGTGCTTTGATACTAAAAAAGCTGAAAGATATTTTAAAGAAAGAAAAATAAAATATCAATTCATAGATTTAAATATAAAAGGATTGAGTAAAGGAGAACTTCAAAGTGTAAAATCTTCTATAGGATTAAATGCATTAATAAATAAAGATAGTAAGGAATATAAAAAAAGTAACATAGGAAGTATTAGAACAGATAGTGTAAAGGAAGAGTTACTTTTAAATAATCCTAAATTATATAAAACTCCTATAGTACGTAATGGAAGAAAAGCTACAGTAGGATATGAACCAGAAATTTGGAAAGAATGGCAATCAAGTGATATTTAATAGATTAAAAAGTTATGAACACAAGCAGTAATATATGAACTTGAATTATATGTATATAACATGTATTATAAGTAGTAATGTTAATAGAAAAAATATGTTCATATGTACCTTATTTAGAATAATTAATGCTTTTAAAATTGAGTTTGGGTGATAGATAAGTGTTTTAGGATTTTAGTTTTTGAGGTTTATATGAGTGTTAGTAATAATTAAGCAATTAAATAGAGCATATAAGATTGGAGCACAGATTAGTGAAAAGATTTAAAAAATTTTATATTGAGATTACCAATGTATGCAATCTCGCTTGTGATTTTTGTCCAGAGACAAAAAGAAAACCAAAGTTTATGTCAATAGAAACTTTTGATAAAATATTAAATCAAATAAATCCATATACAGATTATATATATTTGCATGTAAAAGGGGAACCTCTTCTCCATCCTAAAATAGATAAATTTTTAGATTTAAGTCATGAAAAAGGTTTTAAGGTGAATATAACTACTAATGGTACTTTAATAAATAAAGTTAAGGATAAAATTATAATGAAACCAGCTTTAAGACAGGTTAACTTTTCTCTACACAGTTTTGATGGAAATGAGGATTCTAAAAATAAGAATAAATATATTAATGATATTCTTTCATTTGTAAGAGATACAATTGAATATAATAATATATTTATATCATTAAGGTTATGGAATTTAGATCAGGATAATATAACAAATATTAAAAAGAAAAGAAACGTTGAAATACTTAATATAATAGAGAAGGAATTTAATCTTCCTTATAAAATTGAAGAAAAAATAATTCCAGGAAAAGGAATTAAAATATACGATAATATATATATAAATCAAGATCATGAATTCCAGTGGCCAGATTTAAAGGTTAAAGAAGATGATGGAAAAGGTTTTTGTTATGGCCTTAGAAATCAAGTGGCCATATTAGTTGATGGAACAGTAGTACCTTGCTGTTTGGATGGGGAAGGTATAATTAATCTTGGAAATATAAATAAAACTGATTTTTCTGAGATAATAGATGGTGAAAGATCTAACAATATTTTAGATGGCTTTTCAAGGAGAGAAGCAGTAGAAGAACTATGCAGAAAATGTGGATATAGAAAAAAATTTAGTATTTAAGCAATGATATACAGTGATTATTGTTAAAATTTTAATTTATATAAAAAAACTTGAAAAAATGAAAACGATATGTTATTATATGAGTAAATTAAGTTATAAAGTTTTTGAAAGATTTAATTGATTAAAAATAAAATAATTTTAGGCAGAGATATTGAGAGCCTTAATTTAAAATGGGATTAGTATACCCGTTTTAAATTAAGGCTCTTTTGATTTATAAGGAGGAATAAGTAATATGTTTGATGTTACAATTATAGGTTCAGGGGTTACAGGAGCAGCTACAGCTAGAGAGTTATCTAAATATAATTTAAAAACTTGTGTTATAGAGAAAGAAATAGATGTAGCTAGTGGAACAAGTAAGGCAAATAGTGGTATTGTACATGCTGGTGAAGATCCAATTCCAGGAACGCTAAAAGCTAAAATGAATGTTAGAGGGAATGAAATGTTCGACAAATTACAAGAAGAAATAGATTTTCCATTTAAAAGAAATGAATCTTTTGTTTTATGCTTTGATGAAACAGATATTGAAAAATTAGAAGAGTTAAGACAAAGAGGGTTAAAAAATGGTCTTCCAGATACAATGGAAATACTAAATAGAGAAGAAGCTTTAAAGTTAGAACCTAATTTATCAGAATATGTAGTGGCTGCTCTTAGACTTCCTACAGGAGGCATAGTATCTCCTTATGAATTTAATATAGCTCTTGCAGAATCAGCAGCTATGAATGGTGTAGAGTTTAAACTTGAAACAGAAATAGTTGATATAGAGAAAAAACAAGATGGATATATATTAAAAACCAATAAAGGTGATATAGAAACTAAAGTTGTGGTAAATGCAGCTGGAGTTTTTGGAGATAAAATAAACAATATGGTAAGTGAAAAGAAATACCATATAACTGCAAGAAAAGGTGAATATTTATTATTTGATAAAATTGTAGGTGACATGGTTCAAAGAACAATATTCCAACTTCCAACAAAGATGGGTAAAGGGGTATTAGTTACTCCAACAGCAGATGGGAACTTACTTTTAGGACCAACTTCTGTAGATGTAGAAGAAAAAGATGATTTTGAAACTACAAGAGAAGGTCTAGATACTGTAGCAGAGAAAGCTAAATTAAGCATAAAAGAAATACCAATGAGACAGGTTATAACATCCTTTGCAGGACTTAGAGCTCATGAAGATAATAGTGATTTTATAATAGGAGAGGCAGAAGATGCTGAAAACTTCATAAATGCTATAGGAATAGAATCACCTGGTTTAACTAGTGCACCAGCTATAGGCGAATATATAAGTAAAATTATAGTTGAAAAATTAAACCCAGAAGAAAATAAAGACTTCAATCCAATTAGAAAAGATATTCTTAAATTTAGAGAAATGACAAATGAAGAAAGAAAAGAAATGATAAAAAAAGATTCTCATTATGGAAAAATAGTCTGTAGATGTGAAGTAGTAACTGAAGGAGAAATAAGAGAGGCTATAAAAAGAGGCGCTAAAACTGTAGATGGAATAAAGAGAAGAACAAGAGCAGGTATGGGAAGATGTCAATCAGGATTTTGTTCCAATAAAATAGTTGAAATTTTGGCAGAAGAGCTAGATATAAAAAGAAATGAAGTTACTAAGTTTGGTGGACATTCAAAAATATTATATTAAAGAAGTGATTTAAATTAGTGAGGTAATTTTAAGTAAATGCATTGGAGGGCGTAGTATGCAACAATATGATGTAGTTATAATTGGTGGAGGCCCAGCAGGTCTTGCCGCTGCTATAAAAGCTAAAGAAGAAGGCGTAGACAGTATATTAATATTAGAAAGAGATAAAAGATTAGGTGGAATATTAAATCAATGTATTCATAATGGATTCGGACTTCATACTTTTAAAGAAGAACTTACAGGACCAGAATATGCTCAAAGATTTGTAGATAAAATAGAAGAAATGAAAATACCATACAAATTAAATACTATGGTAATTGATATGAATAAAGATAAAATTATAACAGCAGTTAATGAAGAAGACGGATTAATAGAAGTTCAAGCTAAATCTATAGTATTAGCTATGGGATGTAGAGAAAGATCAAGAGGAGCTATAAATATTCCAGGTACAAGATGTTCTGGTATATATTCAGCAGGAACAGCACAAAAGTTTGTAAATATAGAAGGTGAAATGCCAGGAAAAGAAGTTGTTATTTTAGGGTCTGGAGATATAGGACTTATAATGGCTAGAAGAATGACTTTAGAAGGAGCTAAAGTAAAGGCAGTAGTAGAACTTATGCCTTATTCTGGAGGCTTAAAAAGAAATATAGTCCAATGTTTGGATGATTTCGGTATTCCTTTAAAACTAGCTCATACTATAACTAAAATAGAAGGAAAAGAAAGATTAGAAGCTGTTACCATAGCAAAGGTAGATGAAAAATTAAAACCTATAAAAGGAACAGAAGAATATATAAAATGTGATACATTACTTTTATCAGTTGGATTGCTTCCAGAAAACGATCTATCAAGAAAAGCAGATGTTAAGTTAGGCGTAACTGGCGGTCCAGAAGTAGATGAAACAATGCAAACTAATATAGATGGAGTATTTGCTTGTGGTAATGTTCTTCACGTACATGATCTAGTAGACTTTGTAACAGAGGAAAGTTATAATGCAGGTAAAAATGCTGCAGATTATGTAAAGGGTAAAAAAGTAGAAGGTGAAAAAATAGATTTAGTTGCAGAAAATGGTGTAGGATACACTGTACCAAAATCAATACACAAAAACAATATAGGAAATACAGTGGATGTTAGATTTAGAGTAAGAAATGTGTTTAAAGATAGTTTCATATCTGTATATTTTGATGATGAAAGAGTACTTCACAGAAAGAAAAAAGTTATAGCTCCAGGTGAGATGGAAACAGTAAAATTAACTAAAGATATGTTTGAAAAACATTTAGATTGCAAAAAAATTACTGTTAAAGTGGAAGGTGAATAATTATGGCTATAAGAGAATTAATATGTATAGGATGTCCATTAGGATGTAATCTAGAAGTAGAAATTGAAGATAAAGAAGTAAAATCAGTTAAAGGAAATACTTGTCCTAGAGGTAAAATATATGCAGAAAAAGAATGTACAAATCCTACAAGAATATTAACTATATCTGTTAATGTAGAAAATGGAGAAGAAGATGTGGTCTGTGTTAAAACAGAAAAAGATGTTCCAAAGGGAAAGCTAATGGAATGTGTAAAAATATTAAAGGATACAACTGTACAAGCACCCGTAAAAATAGGTGACGTAATAGTAGAAAATATAGCAGATACAGGAGTAAATGTTATAGCTACAAAATGCCTAAATTGTAAAAATTAAAATTAAATATTAATAAGGATAGCTAATATAATATTAGATGTCTTTGTTGATGATTAATAAATATTAACAATAAAAGGAAAGAGGGAATGACATAATGTTAAAGGACCTATTTAAACCGGCTCCTCACATAGAAAGGTTGCCAAAAGAAAAAATTGATTCGACTTACAAAAGATACCGCTTACAAGTATTTATAAGTATCTATATAGGATACTTGACCTATTATTTTGTAAGAAGTAATTTTTCTTTGGCAAAGGTCTATTTACTTCAACAAGGATTTACTAAGACACAGTTAGGCTTTGTAGCATCAGCTCTTGGTCTTGCTTATGGAGTAAGTAAATTTGTAATGGGAAATCTATCAGATAGATCTAATCCTAGATATTTTTTGGCTACAGGATTAATTTTATCCGGTGTTGTAAACCTATTCTTTCCTATTACTAAAAGCATTACAGCAATGTTTGTATTAATGCTTTTAAATGGATGGTTTCAAGGCATGGGATGGCCACCTTGTGGAAGAACTATGACTCATTGGTTCTCAGATAAAGAGCGTGGAGTAAAAATGTCAATATGGAATACAGCTCATAACGTAGGTGGAGGTTTTATTGCCACAGTAGTTTTAATAGGAGTATCTATATTTGGAAGTTGGAAGGGAGCATTTTTCCTACCAGCCTTAATCGCAATTGTAGTTGGATTTTTATTTATAATATTTGGAAAGGATACCCCTCAATCAGTAGGACTACCACCAATAGAAGAGTATAAAAATGATTACCCACAAATAAAAGTAGAAGATAGAGAAAAAGAATTATCCGGAAAGGAAATATTATTTAAATATGTTTTAAATAATAAATATTTATGGTATATAGCTATAGCTAACATTTTCGTATATCTTGTTAGATATGGAATTATAAACTGGGTACCTACTTATTTAAAAGAGATTAAGCATTTTGATCCTAAGGATTCATCTTTAGCTTTTGCTTTGTTTGAATATGCAGCAATACCAGGAACTATATTTGTTGGATGGTTAAGTGATAAAGTTTTTCATGGAAGACGTGCGCCAGTTGGAGTTTTTTGCATGATAGGTGTAACTATAGCAACTTATATATATTGGAAAAGCAACAGTCTAATAGAAATAAATTGTGCATTAGCTTCTATAGGAGCCCTAATATATGGACCAGTTATGCTTATAGGTGTAAGTGCATTAGATTTAGTTCCTAAGAAAGCAGCAGGTACGGCAGCTGGCTTTACAGGACTATTTGGATACATGGGAGGACAAGTACTGGCAGAAGTAGCAATGGGAGCAGTTGTTGATAAATTTAGCTGGAATGGAGGATTTATTTTATTAATTATATCTTCTATATTAGCAATAGTATTTTTATCTTTTACATGGAATATTCATGATAGATCAGAAGAGGCCGTAGCTTAGAACTAGAATCTGTTTTTTAGAATTTGACAAGAGCAATAAATGTATTAATAAAAGTATAAATCACATAATAAGATTGATAAATGATTTGACGAAGGTTGAATTATATTAATGAGGTAGTAAATAAACTGATAAAGATTAAATAGTATAGTAAGAGCAATTAATTACTGGGCAAAATGTTTTAATTCATTCAACAAAATGTTTATTTTACTTGACAATAATAATAAATATGGAATATAATATATTATAATTTTAGAATATATTATTTAATTCGTTGATGGGAAGAGTACTTTTTAATAAAGTTTAAAGCGAGCAGGGTTTGGTGTAAGCCTGTAACTAATTAAAGGGGAAGAGAGTCTCGGAGAAGCTTACTAAGAAAGGTATATTGTATGTCTTTATAAAGAAACATATATTCCATAGGTAAGTCGTTGACTGCGTTAAAGTTTTAAGAGGACTTAATAATATAAACATATTATAGTTAATATTATTAGATATAAGATTTAAAAATAATCTTTGATAATTATATTAAAGATAATTGTATTATTTAGTCAACTAGAGTGGTACCGCGGATAATCCGTCTCTGTTTTGTGCAGAGACGGTTTTTTATATGCAATGATTAATTTTTTAATGTAAGTAAATACTTTTTTTAAAGCCATCAATCCTGTTTGTAGTGAAAACAATTATAATTTAATATATCATATAGATTATTATATAGATTATAGTAAATAACTATATAAAAGCTTAAAAATATTGCTAAATTAATAAAATTATTTTAAATATTAAAATTTTATAATAAAACTTAAATATAAAAACTTGGAGGTAGATTAAACCATGGATTACAAAAATCTAGTAGCTGAAAGAATAAAAGAAAATACAGAATTAGAAATTGATTTAATAGAAAAACTTATAGAGATTCCACCAAAAAAAGAAATGGGAGATTATGCTTTCCCATGCTTCCAATTAGCTAAAACTTTTAGAAAAGCACCAAATTTAATAGCTGAAGAATTAAAAGAAAAAATAAATAAAGAAGGTTTTGAGAAGATAGTAACTGTAGGCCCTTACGTAAATTTCTTTGTAGATAAAACTGTACTAATAAAAGATGTATTAGAAAAAGTTTTAAATGAAAAAGAAAAATATGGTTCTTCTAAATTAGGAGAGGGAAAAAATGTAGTAGTGGAATATTCATCACCAAACATTGCAAAACCCTTTCATATAGGTCATTTATTTACTACAGCTATAGGTAATGCACTATATAAAATATTATCCTTTGAAGGTTATAATTGTATAGGAATCAATCATTTAGGAGATTGGGGAACACAATTTGGTAAACTTATCTCTGCATATAGAAGATGGGTAGATGAAGAAGCACTAGAAAAAGATGCTATAGGAGAACTTTTAAGAATATATGTTAAATTTCATGAAGAAGCAGAAAAAGACCCTGAACTTGAAAAAGAAGCTAGATTAAACTTTAAAAACCTAGAAGATGGCTCAGAGGAAGAAACTGAGTTATGGAATAGATTTAAGGATCTAAGCTTAAAAGAATTCAACAAGGTTTATGACATGTTAGGAATAAAATTTGATTCTCTTGCAGGAGAAAGTTTCTATAGTGATAAAATGGATGCAGTAGTTCAAGAGATAGATGATAAAGGATTATTAGTAGATAGTAATGGTGCGAAGGTAGTTATGCTTGATGAATACAATATACCACCTTGCATGATTAAAAAATCTGATGGAGCAACTATTTATGCTACTCGTGATTTAGCAGCAGCTATATATAGAAAGAAAACTTATGATTTCTACAAATGTATATATGTAGTTGGAACTCCACAAGCATTGCATTTTAAACAAGTATTTACTACTTTAAAACTTATGGGTCATGACTGGGCAGATGATTGTAAACATGTGGGCTTTGGTCTTGTCAAATTAGCAAATAAAAAGCTATCTACAAGAAATGGAGATGTTGTATTCTTAGAAGATTTATTAAACCAATCTGTAGAAGAAACATTAAAAATTATAAATGAAAAGAATCCTAATTTGAAAAACAAAGAAGAGACAGCAAAAAAACTTGGTATAGGTGCAGTTGTATTCACATACCTAAAAAATAATAGAGAAAGAGATATTGTATTTGACTGGAAAGAAATTCTATCTTTTGATGGAGAAACAGGTCCTTATGTAGAATACAGTTATGCAAGAGGAAAGAGCATATTAAGAAAAGCAGGAGAATTAACTGGAGAAGCAGATTACTCTAAATTATCATCTAAAGAAGAGTTTGAATTAGCGAAACTTCTTGGAGGATTTAATGATGCCATAATGAACGCTATAAATAAATTAGAACCAGCTATGGTAACTAGATATGTAATTGAAGTAGCAAAAGCTTTTAATAAGTTCTACAATGCTCATGGAATATTAAATGCAGAAGATAATGATGTGAAATTATCAAGAATAAAACTTGTAGAAGCTACTTGTCAAGTAATAAAGAATGCTCTTAACTTATTAGGTATAGATGCAGTTGAAGAAATGTAAAAAAATAAAATAGATAACTTTATTCATTAAAAAGGGTGTCTTAAAAATAGAAAAGATTTAATTTTAACAGCGTAAAGATAAAAAATGGACTTATAAATGGAATTCATCTTTATAAGAAGTTGTAAATCTTATTACATTAAAATTAGATCTATTTATAAGACATTCTTTTAAATTTAATTAATATAATTGGATATACAAAATTATATTAATTAAATAATAAATAATGTATTTAAGTTATGTAATAAATTTTAAAACACATATTTTTGTATAATTTATATGTAAATGGTCATAACAAGGGGGTTATGATAACTTATATACTATCTATTGGGGAAAGGAAGATGGTAAATGAAAATTAAAACTTTTAAAGTAGAACAGTGGATGAATCAATATGAAAATGATGCAATATATAATTTGGCAGAAACCTGTATAGATTCATTAACCTTGAGAGAATTATTAAAATTATCAGGAAAAAATTTTGAAGAATATATGACAAATCTTGGTGATATTCGTATGACATATAGCCATATCTATGGATCTCCAAAGCTTTTAAAAGGAATAGCTTCTCTTTTTCAAGATATAAACACAGAACAAATTATACCAACTCATGGAGCTATTGGAGCTAATCATCAGGTTCTTATAACGCTCTTAGAGCAGGGAGATAATATGGTATCTGTTGCTCCTACATATCAGCAACATTATTCTATTCCAGAATCTATAGGTGCAAAGGTTGATATTCTCAAGCTTTCTTTTGAAAATAATTTTTTACCAAAAGTAGAAGATTTAAAGAAAATGGTAAATTCAAATACAAAACTTATTACAATTAATAATCCTAATAATCCATCAGGCTCTTTAATTCCTCTAAATTTACTTAAACAAATTATTGATATTGCAAAGAGTGTAGATGCTTATATTCTTAGTGATGAGGTTTATAGGGGTATTAGTGAAGATGGAAATTATATGCCGTCAATTGTGGATCTTTATGAAAAAGGGATTAGTGTGGGAAGTATGTCAAAAACATTTTCTCTTGCAGGACTTCGTCTTGGATGGATTGTTTCAAAAGATGAGAAAATAATTGAGTTGTGTAAAAATAGAAGAGATTATGATACTATTAGTTGTGGTGTATTAGATGATATTTTTGCTTCTTTGGCTTTAGAAAACAAGGATGCTATTTTAGATAGAAATAGTAAAATTGTTATGAAAAATAGAGAATTACTTCATAAATGGGTAATTTCTGAACCAAGAGTATCATATGTAAAGCCAGTTGCTGGTAATACAGCATTAATTTATTACGATGTGGACATGCATTCCTATGAATTTTGTGAAAAGCTTTTAAAGGAGACAGGAGTATTTTATACTCCAGGAGAATGTTTTGACTTAGATTATTGTTTCCGTATTGGTTATGCTTTTGACTCTAAAACCTTAATGGAAGGTTTAGAGAAAACTAGTGAATTCATATCTAATCTTCCAAGAAGATAAGAAAAATATAAATTATAAAAATTTTATAAAGCGTTTATTCGTAGTTTAAACAAATGTAATTTATAAGTTATATTAATATTTCAAAATATAAAAATAAAATATTATTAGTAAATATTTTTATATATAAAATTCCTCCAGTTAAAATTTTGTCCCTATATAATATATAGTAAATATGTGTTATTATTAAATTGAGATAATTAATTGTGGAATTTTAATAAACAGAGTTCTTGGCTTCAGCAGAGGAAGTTTTTTCTACTATGAAGCTTAGAAATCGTTATCCAGGGACATAGCCGTTCTTTAATCCAACTTTGAAGAAAAGCAGAGAGTTCAAATCTTCGATTTGGTACGAATAGCTTTCACAGAGTGCGATTGGAGTATTAGAGCGGATAGTCATGGGATAAAACTATTTTCATATTTAAAAATATGATTTGTGGAGGAGATTAATATGATTTCTGATATTATGAATACACATGTTATTATTCTTAATCCTAAAGATAGTATAAAAAGGGCACTAGATCTTATGAATGAGAATAATATAAATGGATCACCTGTAGCTGATGAAGAAGGAAATCTAATAGGTATGATAGTAAAAGCGGATATTTATAGATTTTTGATGGAAGAAGGTCATTATGATACTTGTCCTGTAGAATGGGTTATGACAAAAGACGTTTTTACTGCTTCAGAGAAAGAAGATGTTATATCTATAGCTAAGAAAATTTTAGATAAAGATATAATAGCTATGCCTATAGTAGATTCTTCAAATAAACTTTTAGGGATAGTGTCCATTGAAGATGTATTAAAAAGTTTGATATATAAATTAAAATAATATATATAGTTAGTTTTTAAAGTAAAAAGGAAAAGCTATGGATTTAGATATTATGTTCTAAATTCATAGCTTTAAAATTGTGTACTTTATAAATTTTAATATGTAGTTGTTTTTATATACCATATATTAAAATTTATTTTTATTCATTTTTTTCTTTTTTATTGCTACAAGAACAACCAGTTGGACATGATGAACAATCACATTGTCCAGAGGTCTTCTTTTTAATATTTTTAGCTAATATATATATGGCTAAAAGTATTATTACTATAGCTATAACTATTTCCATGGTATTTAATCACCTTCTTTATTAAACTATATGATTAAAGCACCTACGTTATATATTAAGAAAGATATAATCCATGCTAATATAATCTGATAAATAACAGAAAATAAAGCCATTTTTGAGCCGTATTCCTTTTTCATAGTAGCTACTACAGATACACAAGGAGTATATAATAAAACAAAAACTAAAAAAGAGTAAGCAGATAAGGTCGTAAAATGATTTAAAAGGCTTACTTTTAGATTTCCACCATATATAACTCCCATAGTTCCCACAATGACTTCTTTAGCCATAAGACCTGTCAATAATGATACAGAAGCTTGCCATCCTGAAAAACCTAATGGTTTAAATATAGGTGTTAATATTTTACCCAATGAAGCTAAAAAGCTTTCATTTATGTCTACCATTCCAGAAAAATTAAAGTTTGAAAGTAACCAAACAAGTACTGAAATAGAAAATATTATAGTTCCAGCTTTTTTCAAAAATCCTTTACCTTTATCCCAAGTATGCAACATTAAATTTTTAAATTCTGGCATTTTATATTCAGGTAATTCTATTATAAAAGGTTCTTCATCTTTTTTAAATAAAGTATTTTTAAATAGAAGACCTATTATAAACGCTAATAGTATTCCCAAAATGTATAAAGAAAAAACTATAGAAGTCTCATGTCCTGGGAAAAACACAGAAGCAAATAGAGCATACACAGGCAATCTGGCATTGCATGACATTAAAGGAACCAATAATGCAGTAAGTTTTCTATCTCTTTCACTTTCTAAAGTTCTAGCAGACATTATTCCAGGCACGGAACAACCAAAGCCAACTACCATAGGTATAAATGCTTTACCAGAAAGCCCCATTTTTCTCATTAGCTTGTCCATTATAAAGGCTGCTCTTGCCATATATCCACTGTCTTCTAAAAAGGATATACCTAAAAATAAAGTAAGTATTACTGGTAGAAATACTAGTACAGAGCCAACTCCAGCTACTATACCATCTAATAATAAAGATTTAAACCAAGGAGCTGTATTTTGAAGTAGTGTACCTAAATAAGGCACTAAACTATCATTCAACAAACCATCTATATAATCTGCTAAAGGTGTACCTACCCAATTAAAAGTAAATTTAAATATAATATATAATATTCCTAGAAATAGAGGATAGGCAAGTATTGGATTAAGAACTATTTTATCGATTTTATCCGTATTAGAAATAATATTCTTTTCTTTTATAGTAACTGCTTTTTCAATAATATTACCAATGAATTTATAAGCATCTTTTTCACTTTCAAAATTATAATTTTTGTTATCTTTGTAATTTAAAAAAGTTTTATTTTCTAAAGTTTCTATTAGTTTATCAATTCCTATACCCTTTGAGGCTATTATAGGAATAACTTTAACATTAAGTTCTTTAGATAGAATGTTATAATCTATTTTCATACCTTTATTTTCAGCTACATCAATCATATTAAGTACCAAAATAATAGGTTTATTAAATTGTTTTAATTGAGTAGTTAAGTATAAATTCCTATCTAAATTTGAAGCGTCTACAATATCAATTATTACGTCAACATTTCCGTCAGTAAGAAAATTTTTAGATACTTTTTCTTCGTTAGAAAAGGTATCCATGGCATATATGCCAGGTAAATCCACAATTTTAATAGAATTGCCAATAAAACCTTCCTTTTTTTCTACTGTCACCCCAGCCCAGTTTCCAACATATTGATTGGAGCCAGTAAGATTATTAAAAAGAGAGGTTTTACCTACATTAGGATTACCAAGTAATGCGGTTGTTATCATATTTGTCCTCCAGTCTATTTATCTACGGATATAAACTTAGCATCCTTTTTTCTTATAGCTAAATCAAATCCCCTTAAATTTATTAGTATGGGGTCTCCTAAAGGGGCCCTTTTTTTTAGGGATATTTCTGTGCCTTCGATACAGCCTAATGCCATTAGTCTTTTGACTAATTTTTCATTACCAGAAATACCAGAAATCCTAGCAGTTTGGCCAGGTAATAATTCACAGATACTCATAATATTCACTCCTTGTTGAAAATAGTTATCAATATTTATAATAATATTTTAGCATCAAGAATAATGAAAGTCAATTTAATTTATAACAATAATGCTGAGTTTTAAATAGAATAATTATGAGAAGTTTACGATAAAATATTAAATTATATTATGAAAATAAAATTAATATTGTATTTTTATAAAAAAATTAAAAATTATATAAAAAAACAAATAGATGTTTGGTTTTATTAAATGATATAATAGTTATATAAGCTATGCATTAAAGTTTAAGGAGGTACTTTATAGAGGTGAAATAAGTTGCGGAAAAAACAAAATATATATAAAAGCAGTGAATATATTTATATTAAAGATGATGAAAAAAGAAAAGCTATAAGAAAAGAATGCAATATGTATATATACTATCCTAGAGTAAATAATGAAAGTATATATGAAAGCTATGGTGAAGATTTAGCAAAGATGGAAGTTGTGGATATATCTAAAGTTGGAGTTAAGCTAAAAAGCAAAATCGAATTAAAAGAAAATGATTTTATAAATTTTTCATTAAGGTTATCAGAAAAACCCTCTTTTTGGTGTATGGCTATAGTAAGAAGAATAGAAAAATATGAAGATTATTTTATAGTAGGATGCGAGTTTTTATCTTTAACACTAGATCAAATGAGAGAGATAGAAGAGTATATATTGTTTATCAAATGATTCTTAGATCTAAACTAGTATTTTCGAAAAATTACTTTATCTAAACTAGGAATGTTTAGATAAAGTAAATAAGTTCATTAAAATAAAAGAAAAAGGTTTAACCCCTTTTTCTTTTATTATATAAAGCATATAATAGATAAAAACTAATAATTATATTGAACAATATTTAAAGTTAATTTTTATTGAGTATTAAGTATTTAGGGAGGTTTATTATGAATATTGCAGCATTTTTTGATATTGATGGAACTTTGTATAGAGAAGGGCTTATAACAGAAGTTTTTAAAAAATTAGTAAAATATGAAATAATAGAACCAGAAAGATGGTATAACGAAGTAAGACCAGAATATGTTAAATGGGATAAAAGACAGGGTAATTATGATAATTATCTTTTAAAAATGGCAGATATATATATAGAAGCTATTAAAGGTCTGCATAAATCTCAAATAGAATTCATTGCAAAAAAAGTAGTGGAACAAAAAGGAGATAGAGTTTATACATTTACTAGAGATAGTATTAAATGGCATAAACAGCAGGGACATAAAATAATAACTGTATCAGGAAGTCCTTATGAATTAGTAAGAGAAATGGCATCTAAGTATGGATTTGATGATTTTAGAGGGGCTCAATATGTACTTAATAAAGAAAGTATTTATACAGGGGATGTTATTCCTATGTGGGATAGTGATAGTAAAAAAAAGGCTATAAATGAATTAGTAGAAAAATATGATATAGATTTAAATAAAAGTTATGCTTATGGAGATACTTCTGGAGATTTTTCTATGTTTCAAATGGTTGAAAATCCTATTTGTGTAAACCCTACAAAAGAATTAATTCAAAAGGTGATAGAGAGTGAAAGAGTAAAGGGAAAGACAAAAATAATAGTAGAAAGAAAAGATATGGTTTATAAACTAACGCCAGATTCTATTAATTTATGGTAATAAAGAGAATTTAACTTAATAAATAAATTTTGGATTTTTTGAAATAAAAGTAAATATATGGGTTCGGATATTTGGAGAGATTGGTTAACTTAGATGCTAAAGTTAGCTAATCTCTATTTTTTATATTTATAGTAAAGCGGGTTTTTATTATAATTTTAGACAATTTTTATTAAAAATAATATCTAAAGATGTAAGATTAACTTTAGGATGACAAAATAAATATTATTAATTATTTCATTAACCTTTACGTTTCTAGTTACATAATATATAATAATTGGTCAAAATTATTATATATTATGTAATAATTATTTATATTAACTAGTTTTATAAAAAAGTTTATTTCATGCTTAAGATAGTAGAGATATTGTTAATTGATAGTATAAAGTGAAATTAGGAGTAAGTTTATTTTTAAAATAATTGTAAAATGTATTAAGATTTGTATATTCTTTACGAGGTAAATTATGTAATATAAATTAGTTGATTATAAAACTAACAGGTTAAAAAATATTTATCCCAATACAGATGCTACTTGTACCACTTACATTGAAAAATTGCATGATCATATGATATGATTTTAAAAAAGTTAAAATAAATTTATAAAAAATTTAATATTGTATTTGAGTGAAGTCAGTTTAAATTAGAAAATAAAATTTATATTATCAAATAAATATGCATGAAATTGAATAATTAGAAAATTTAAATATTCTAATTAAATTTTAGGTTATTATTTTAAAATTTATATAAATTAATGAGTTTAGAAGCCAGAAGGTATTAAAAATAAATTTATCAGGTGGCAAATGCAAATAAAAAAACTTATCATTAGCATGTTAATAGGAACTACGATGTTTAAAATTGTTAGTTCTGTATCAACTTATATAAAATCAAAAAAATAATAATATGGGGGTAGATACAATGAAATCACGAAAAATTACTGCAATTATTTTATCTGTATTAGTAGCTTCAGGAGCTACTGTATCAGTTTTCACAGGAAAAAATGTAGTACAAGCTAAAGATGATGCAAAAATTAACAGTGTACAATCTAAAACAGCTACTAATATAGGAATAGGACAAGAGTATTGGGGATCTACTGTTTTTGCTCCTTATGTAGATGCTTGCTCATATCCAGTATTTTCACTTACTGAATATGCAAAGGCAACAGGAACTAAACATTTTATATTGGGATTTGTAGTGGATAAAAATGGACAACCATCCTGGGGAACTTATTATGATATGGAAGAAGGTCCTACTGACTATCAAGGAGGAGGATTATTAAAGGAAATTAAAGGATTAAGACAAATGGGTGGAGATGTAATGGTTTCCTTTGGGGGAGAAGCTAATACTCCGTTAGCAGCATCAATTAAGGATGTTAATAAGTTAAAAGATGCATATAAGAAAATAATTAAAGATTATGGATTAACTCATGTAGATTTTGATATTGAAGGAGCTTGGGCAGCTGATAATGATTCTATAGAAAGACGTTCAAAAGCTCTTGCATTACTTCAAAAGGAACTTAAAGCTGAAAATTATCCGCTTGAAATATGGTATACATTACCTGTATTGCCTACAGGAATGACTAATGGTGTAGATGTAGTGAAAAATGCTGTAAAAAATGGAGTTGAATTAAGTGGAGTAAATGTAATGACTATGTGCTTTGGATATAAGGCTCCAGCTGGAACTATGGGAGATCTAGTTATAGAATCAGCTAAAAGTGTGCATAAACAATTAAAAAATATATATACACAAGCTAATATAGGAAAGAGTGATAAAGATATTTGGAAGATGATAGGTGTTACTCCTATGAACGGTCTAGATTATAGTGGAAGTATACTTGATCAAAATGAAGCAAGAGAGGTTGCGAGTTTTGGTAAAACTGCAGGAATGAGATTAATAGGTATATGGTCTGTCAACAGAGATGATCAAAATCCTAAGGGCTCAACAGATTATGTATCTATAACTGATAGTTCTATAATACAAGAAAAATTTGAATTTGGTAAAATACTTTCAAAATATGATGCAAATGATGGTACAGAAATAATAGAAAAACCAGGTACCACTGACCCAGAAGAACCAGGTGATGGTGAAGATGGAGGAGAAGTAGAAGGTGTTCCTGCATATAAGCCACAACAAGAATATTGGGCAGGAGATAAAGTTAGCTATAAAGGAAAGATTTATCAAGCCAAATGGTGGACAAAAGGGTTTGCACCAGATACAGCAGTACAAAATTCATGGGATACACCATGGGAACTAATAGGGGATTCAGATAATGGTACAGAAATACCAGAAAATCCAGGTACAACTGATCCAGGAGATACAGATGATGGTAAAGATGAAGGAGAGACAGCTGAAATAGCCGCATATAATCCTAACAAAGAATATTATGAAGGAGATAAGGTTAGCTACAAAGGAAAGATTTATAAAGCAAAATGGTGGACAAAAGGATTTGCACCAGATACAAAAGTAGAAAATTCTTGGGATACTCCATGGCAATTAGTAAAATAAGATAATATATGGATAAATTTAAATATATAAATTATTGAAACCTATTGGGTTAGAGATGTACTTTTTTCTAGCCCAATATTTTATTGAGAAAAATAAATATAGCTATGTTTATTGGATAATTTATGATACAAAAGTAATATTAATGAAATATATGATTTTATAGTTTTACTGTTATTAATACCTCCTTTTCAGTTTTTAAGGTATATAAAGCATGTGATATTTTATATTACAATATAAGAAAGAGAAGATTATTTATGAATTTTTGAAGAAGAATCATAAAAATGAATTAATTAATTTTATGAATTCTATTGACAAGCTATTAAATATGAGTTATCATGCTAAATAATAAGTTAATAAAATTAAATAAGTTCTTATCAAGAGCGGTGGAGGGACTGGCCCTATGAAACCCGGCAACCAGTATAGATTTCTATACATGGTGCTAAATCCTGCAGATTTAACTGGAAGATGAGAAAGTTTCGTGCATAAAGCTAGAGATTTTTCTCTAGCTTATTTTTTTATCCTATGGCTACTAACTTATAATATACTTAGATTTTTACCTAAGATATAATAGCTGATACGTCACTGGATAAGTTATTTCAATACTTAGATGGATGAGAGATAGAGATATTTTTAATAAGAAAATTCCACCTGGGTTTAAATATTACTTAATTCTATTTGCACAAATAGATATGAGAATCTAATTTTAGTGGAGGGATAAAAGTTGATAAAGGTTTCTAATTTAAAGAAAATAATAAAAGATAAAATAATACTAGAAGATATAAATTTATCTATAAGAGAAGGGGAGATTTTTGGAGTAGTAGGGCATAGTGGAGCTGGTAAATCCACCTTGCTAAGATGCCTAAATGGTTTAGAATCCTACGAAGAAGGAAGCATAAAAGTAAATGGTGAAGAAATAGAAAAGTTGAGTAAAAAACAATTAAGAATTTTAAGAAAAGATTTAGGCATGATTTTTCAAAGTTTTAACTTATTAAAAAGAAAAAATGTTTTTGAAAATATTGCATTACCTTTAGAAATATGGGGAATGAACAAAAATGAAATAAACAGTAGGGTCAAAGAACTTTTAAAGCTCGTAGATCTTGAGGATAAGGCTGACGTTAAACCTAGCAATCTAAGTGGTGGACAAAAGCAAAGAGTAGCTATAGCTAGGGCATTAGCATTAGAACCTAAAGTTCTTTTATGTGATGAAGCTACTTCTGCTTTAGACCCTAAAACTACTAAGGATATACTAAATTTATTAAAAAATATAAATCAAAAATTAGGGATAACAATAGTTATAGTAACTCATCAAATGGAAGTTATAAAGGAAATATGTGAAAGAGTAGCTATCATGGATAAAGGAGAAATAAAAAGCTTAGGATCTTCAGAAGAATTATTTTTAAACCCTGACAAACATTTAAAAAAATTGTTAGGAGAAGATGAGGTATTGCCTAAAGAAGGGATAAATATAAAAATATTTTTTACAAAAGAATTAAGTAATGAAGGTATTATTACTAATATGGCAAGAGAATTAGATATAGATATATCTATAGTTTGGGGTAAACTAGAAAGATTTAGAGAAAATGTTCTTGGAAGTTTAGTAGTTAATGTATCCAAGGAGAATAAAGGAAAAATTTGTGATTATTTATCATCAAAATCTATAGTTTGGGAGGTGCAATAAAATGTTGCAAGATATATTATTTAAGGCTTTAAAAGAAACTTTATATATGGTTTGTGTATCTACTTTTTTATCTGTATTGTTAGCATTTATACCATCTATAATTCTTATAATTACAGATGAAAAGGGGCTAAGACCTAACAAAGTAATATATAAATCTTTGGACTTTATTGTTAATTTATTAAGATCATTTCCTTTTATAATTCTTATGGTGGCAATACTTCCATTTACAAAGATTGTAGCAGGGAAAACCATTGGGACTACGGCGGCAATAGTACCGCTAACAATAGCTGCAATACCTTTTGCCACTAGAGTTTTAGAATCTGCAATGAAGGAAGTAGATGAAGGAGTAATTGAAGCAGCTAAATCTTTGGGAGCTAGTGATCTTCAGATAATATTCAAAGTAATAATAAAAGAAGCTATGCCTTCTATGATTGTAGCTATAACTTTAACCATAATTTCAGTTGTTGGATGTTCAGCTATGGCGGGAGCTATAGGAGGTGGTGGATTAGGAGATGTAGCTATTAAGCACGGATACTATAGATTTAAGACAGATATCATGATATATACAATAATTATATTAATAATTTTAGTTCAAGTAATACAAAGCTTAGGAAATACATTTTACAGAAAATTTAACAAGTAAAATTATTAGTAAAAGATATTGTTTAAAATTTTAGGGGGAATTAATTATGAATAAAAAAAGATTATTAGCAGCAGTATTATCAATTGGTTTGACATTAGGGGTGGTAGGATGCTCTTCAAAAGAGAGTAAAGAAACATCTACAGATAAAAAGACTATTGTAGTTGGTGCAACTCCAGTACCAGCAGGGGAAATTTTAAAAGCAGCTAAGCCTGTGTTAGAGAAAAAGGGCTATAAATTAGAGATAAAAGAATTTACTGATTATGTTACTCCAAATACTGCATTAAATGATGGGGAAATAGATGCAAATTTTTTTCAGCATATACCCTATTTAGATAAATTTAATGAAGAAAAGAAAACCGAGTTAGAGCCTACAGCAAAGATTTTTATAGCTCCTATAGCACTATATTCTAAAAAAATAAAAAATGTAAATGAATTAAAAAATGGAGCTACTATTGCAGTTCCTAATGATCCAACTAATGAAACAAGGGCTTTAAAATTACTAGAAAAATCAGGAATTATAAAACTTAAAGAAGGAGATTCATTAACTAAGACAGATATAATTGAAAATAAAAAGAATTTAAATATAGAGGAAATAGATGCTCCACAAGTACCTAGGGTATTAAATGATATAGACGCTGCTATAATAAATACAAATTATGCTATAGAAGCAAAGCTAAACCCTACAAAAGATTCTATATTAATTGAGGATAAGGATTCTCCTTATGTAAATATAATAGCTGTTAGAAAAGAAGACAAGGATAAAGCCTATATAAAAGCACTTTCAGAAGCTTTAACATCTAAAGAAGTAAAAGACTATATAAATAAAAAATATCAAGGGGTTTTAATTCCAACATTTTAGTATTTAATTGTATTAAAATCTTTTGAAGTATATAAAAGGTTTTAGTTTAAATATTTTATATTAACATAAAAAATATTAGTCTATTAAGAGGCATTGGATTAATTGAAGTATTATTACACTAAAAATGGTATAGGGTACTATAGTAAAAGCTTGTGTATGTTATATCTAGAACAGATAGTTTTTTAGCTTTGTTCATTGATTTATCTCTATTTTCTGGGGTGTAATAGGTTTGTAGTAAATCTAGTATATCCACATAAATTGGAGAAAGCAATGTTCATATAAATTAAGAAAATTTATAAAATAATAAGGGGGAATTATTAATGAAAAAGAAAGTATTATCTATTGCTATAGCAACAACTTTAATTTTAGGATTAGTAGCATTAACAGGGTGTGGAAGTAGTAAAGAAGAGGCAAAAGAAAAGAAAACAATTGTAGTTGGAGCAACGCCGGAACCTCATGCAGAAATTTTAAAAAAAGTTAAACCTATTTTAGAGAAAAAAGGATACACTTTAGAAATAAAAGAATTTACTGATTACATTACTCCAAATACTGCATTGCAAGATGGAGAAATAGATGCTAACTTTTATCAGCATATACCATATTTAGAGGAGTTTAATAAAGAGAAGAAAACTGATTTATCATACACAGTTAAAGTTCATTTAGAACCTATGGGTGTATATTCTAAAACTATAAAAGATTTAAAAGAGTTAAAAAATGGAGCTACTATAGCAGTACCAAGTGATCCAACTAATGAATCAAGAGCATTAAGATTATTAGAAAAAGAAGGTATTATTAAACTAAAAGAAGGAGAACTTGTATCAAAGTTAGATATTACTGAAAACCCTAAAAATATAAAAGTAGAAGAATTAGATGCAGCTCAACTTCCAAGAACCTTAGGTGATGTAGAGGCAGCAGTTATAAATACTAATTATGCTGTTTCAGCGAATTTAAATCCATTAAAGGATGCTCTTGCTATTGAACCAAAAGATTCACCATATGCTAATGTTATTGTAGTTAAGACTGAAAACAAAAATGCAGAGTATATAAAAGCTTTAAATGAGGCTATTACTTCACAAGAAATAAAAAAATATATTGAAGAACAATATAAAGGAGCTATAATTCCATCTTTTTAAAATTAAATTATAAAATATAAATAATATCTTGAGCAAATTGCATAATTAATAAGTAAAAATCACATACAACATAATATGATTTTAAAATATATATTAAAGCAATATATTGATATAGTTATATTCCAACATGAATTATGCAATTTTCTCACTTAAATGAATAAAGTTTTTATAATGAAATAAGTCTACTTAGCTATAAGCTATATAAGACATAGATAATAGGTGATAATTATGGATATTATAAATAAAATAGCAGATGAATATGAAAATTATGTAATAGATTTACGAAGGTATTTTCATTCTTATCCAGAATGTAGTTGGGATGAAAAGAATACATCTAAAAAAATTAAGAGTGAATTAAATAAATTTGATATACCTTTTGAAAGTATAGCTAATACAGGTATTTTAGTAAATATAAAAGGAAAAAATCCAGGAAAAACTGTTTTATTAAGAGCGGATATGGATGCTATTCAGGTTAATGAATGTAACAAATTTGATTATGTATCTAAAAATAAGGGTATAATGCATGCCTGTGGTCATGATGGCCACATGGCAATGCTTTTAGGAGCCACAATAGTTTTAAATAATATAAAGGATAAAATTAAAGGGAATATAAAATTATTATTTCAACCTGCAGAAGAAGTTGGAGAAGGAGCAAAAGTATGTATAAAAGAAGGGGTATTAAATTCAGTAGATAATGCTTTTGCTATTCATCTTTGGAGCAATGTTCCATATGGTAGTGTATCTATTGAAGAAGGTCCAATTATGTCTTCAGCAGATGTATTTAAAATAAAAATTAAAGGTAAGGGTGGTCATGGAGCCATGCCCCATGAGACCATAGATTCTGTATTGGTGGCTTCTTCTTTTGTAATGAATTTACAAAGTATAGTCAGTAGAGAAGTAGATCCTTTAGACCCTTTAGTAATTTCTATAGGTAAATTACAATCAGGTAGTAGATTTAATGTTATAGCTAATGAAGCCATTATAGAAGGAACATCTAGGTGCTTTAACATGTCACTTAGGGAAAAGCTACCCAGTAAGATTGAAAGAATATTAAAACATTCTACAGGAGTTTATAATGCTGAAGGGGAATTAAATTATAGATTTGCAACACCTGTTACTATAAATGATGAAAAATCTGCTTATAGAGCAAAGCAGGTTATAAATAAAATTTTGGGGAAAGATAAAATATATAAAATGAATAAAAATATGGTTACAGAGGATTTTGGATATTATCTAGATAAAGTACCTGGAGTCTTAGCATTTTTAGGTGTAGGAAATGAAACTTTAGGTTCTAATTATCCTCAGCACCATGAAAAATATAATATAGATGAAAAGGCTTTAAAAATAGGGGTAAAACTTTACTGTGAATATGCATTAGACTTTTTAAATTATTAGATATATTAAAAATCAAGGAATTTTAATAAACAGAGTTATTGGCTTTGGCTTTAGAGGAAGTTTTTACACGCCTATTAAAGCTTAGGAAATGGTTATCCAGGGACGTGTCGATATTTATTTCATTTTGAAGAAGATGGGAGTATTAGAGCGGGTAGTCATCGGGTAAAGTATAATAGGAGCCTATTTAAAATAGAGTTAACTTTAACATAGCAAATATAAAAAAATACATTTAATAAACACAGGAATAAGCATTTGGAGTTTTAATTTTATAAATTAAAAATTTTAATAACTTTTTGTAGAATTGAAGAAAGTTATGAATTCGACAAGGTTGCCTTCTTGAATAGAAAATTTTTAATTAATCTAATAAATTAAGTTTAAAACTTCTTAGTAAAAGGACTTGGTTTATGAAGTGTATTTTTTTTATATTTGTTCCTTTGAATTTAAATCCATTTAAAGAGCATTTTAATATGCAAAAATAGCTTTTAAAAAAATAACAAAAGATAATATAATTTAATGAGAAAGATGTTATAATTGAATGAGAATAATATATTAAGGGAAAATAAAAAAATATTATAATTAGTATACTTATTTTTAAAGCAAGTATATAAATTATTAAAACTTCATAAATGACAGATAGATTTTATGGAAATAATATATACTAATTTACGCTGAATAGAAAGAGTGATAAGGTGATAACACGACAAAATGAAATGAAGTTATGTAACTTTTCAGATGAAAATGAACTAATTTTTAATGAAAATAAAGAATTGTATAAAAAAGCTATATTTTTTGACTTAGAACACTATGTATATAGGAAACCTGTATGTGTAGGAGTGTTTGGATGCTGCTATTATGACAGTACCAAAAATTCTATAGAGGTTACTCAGTATATGATAGAAGGAAAAAAGGACATAAAGAAAATATTAGAGTTAGCTAAAGAATACTTTGAAAATGCATATAAAATTGGAGAGAAGAAATATATAATTACTTTTTCAGGAAATAATGATTTCACAGTTATAAATTATCTTTTTGAAAAGTATAATATAGATTTTGATATAAAAGAGTATTTTGAATCTATAGATCTACAAAGAGAGTATGAAAAAGAAAAAAAATCTTCAATAGGTCTTAAAAATTTAGAAAAAGAATTCAATATAACAAGAGAAGAAAAAGAATTAATAAGTGGTCAAAATTTAGCCAAAACTTTTAGCAAAATAATAAAAGATGAGGACTATATAAACAGGATGCCAGAATATAAAAAGAAAAAAATATTGTTATATAATGAGCAAGATGTAGTAAGCTTATTTCACATATATACAACTTGGAATAAATTTATAAACTAATAAAAGTAATCAGCACTTTTATTAGTTTATAAATTTAAAAGCTTGTATAATTTTTAAACTTATATGGATTTGCTTTGAACTAAAGAGACAAAATATATAATAAATTAAACTAAGTCAATCTATTATGGTGATTTTTTGATTTATATATTTTATAAATTCATTTGGTAATTTTATAAATTTTGTTATATTTAAAATATACAATCTTTATTTGATTTTCATATGTATAAAATAATGTGGTATACTAAAATTATATAATTAATTATATAATTTTACGAAGAAAGGGATTATATGATGTTTATGCCAATAAAAAATGCTAAAGTATATGAGCAAGTAATAGAGCAAATAAAAACTATGATTATATCTGGTAACTTACAAAAAGGAGATAAACTACCTTCTGAAAGAGAACTTGTAGATCAGCTAAAGGTTAGTAGAACATCTATAAGAGAGGCTTTAAGGGCACTAGAAATAGTGGGACTAATTAAATGTAAACAAGGAGAAGGAAATTTTATTAGAGATAATTTTGATAATAGCTTATTTGAACCTTTATCTTTAGTATTTATGCTAGAAAAAAGTAACAAAGAAGATATAATTGAGGTAAGAAGAATAATAGAAGTTGAGGCAGCAGCTTTAGCAGCTAAAAGGATTACTAAAGAGCAATTAAAAAAGTTAGAGTACATAATAGATGAGATTAAAAATAGTGAAGATGAAAAAATTCTTGTAAAATTAGATAAGAATTTTCATTATGAAATAGCACAAGCTTCTAATAATTTTATACTTTTAAATATAATTAATTCTTGTTCGACTCTTATAGATTCTTTAATACAAAATGCTAGATATAAAATTAAGATTATGAAAAATTTTGATAATAAAAAAGAGTTGTTAGATCAACACGAAAAAATATATTTAGCTTTAAAGGAAAAGAATTCTAAATTAGCATCTAAACTAATGAATGAACATTTGGAATTTAGTGAAAAATTTTTGGGAATGTAAAAAATGAAATAAAATTATATAATAAATAGAAGAAGTTAATATTAGTTTTCAAGCTTAAAATTAATATTAACTTTTTATTTTTATAGAAATTTAAAAACTTTTTTAATAAAAAAATATGTTATTATTTATTATTTTAAATTTATTAAAAAATATTATAAATATGGGTTAATTAAGTTAAATATTATTGATATAATAATTTTACAAAATATAAATACTATTAATGTTATATATTATTTATAATTTAATTATGATAATTTATATTAAAGATACATTTACATAACATATAAGCAAATGAAACATTAATACATAGAAATGGGAGGCGTAAAAATTATGGGGTTTAAAGAAGGAAATGAACATATCGTTAAAGATATAATAATGGTCATAATAGGAGCATTTATATCTTCTTTAGCTATTAATATGTTTTTAATTCATGCAAAGTTATTAAGTGGTGGACTTTCAGGTGTAACCTTAATTATTCAATATATAACAGGATTTCCTGCTGCCTACACACTTTTAATTTTAAATATACCTTTATTTTTTATAAGTTATAAAAAAGTAAATAAAAAATTTACATTTTTATCTTTGATTGGAACTATATCACTTTCAGTAGGGCTTATAATAACAGAACCTTTTAAAAATACAATACAAGTAAATGATATTCTTTTACTAGGATTGTATGGAGGTGTTTTAAATGGTATAGGAATTGGAGTTGTATTTAGTAATTATGGATCTACTGGTGGATTAGATATAGTATCTGCAGTTATAAAAAAGAAATATAGCAATTTTGAAATAGGAACTATATCCTTTATAGTTAATCTTGTAATAGTTTCTATATCTGCATGTATATTTGGATTAACAAGTGCATTGTATACTTTAGTATCTATGTATATAACTTCTCATATAACAGATAAAGTCATAAAAGGATTTAATAGACAAAAACTTATACTTGTTATAACAGAAAAAGAAGATGAAGTAAGTGAAGTTTTAATGAGAGAATTAAATAGAGGAGTAACTTTTTTATACGCTAAAGGAGCTTATACAAAAAAAGATAAAAAGGTATTATATTGTGTGGTATCTTTAACACAATTACCGAAATTAAAATTAATAGTTAAAGATATAGACGAAGGTGCATTTATATCCATATTAGATGCTTCAGAAGTAGAAGGTAGAGGTTTTAAAGGAGCTTTTTTATAAAAGCTTAAAATTATTTTCAATGACTAATTTTAAATTTTTAATATCTATATTATAATAAAATTGATTTTCTTTATTATATAATTTATCCATTATTAATAGACATTTATTGATTAAAAGTTAATAGTTAATTACTAGTACAATTTTTAACTAGCTTTCACCTAGTTACATAATATAATATGATTTTAAAAGAGCCATAATAAAATTAAAGAGGTGATATTATGGACTCACTAAAAGTTATAAAAACATTTTTAATAACTATAATGTTGTTAATGCCATTTACAAATAAATATATAAATGAAAGCCAAGTAGTTAAAAATAATTTAATATCAATAGAAGAAAAAGAGGATAATTCAAATAATATTAAAAAGAGGGTAAAATTAAGACCAGAAAAAGAAGTCAATAATGTATATATAAACAAAATTTAAACAATAATACTTTTAATATTATATAGTATTTCAAATTCAGATATATATATGCAGAATTTCAAAAATATTATTTTTAGGATTAAATATTATATGTTATGTTAAATTTAAATATATAATCCAATTTTAAAAAATAACATGTTTAATATTATATAGTATTTCAAATTTAAATTTAAATATTTATAAAAACGAAAAAATATATATAATTTAAAATATACTATAATAAATACTCAAAAAATAATAGCAAATCCAACAAAGTACTTTGTTGGATTTGCTTATATAAATATTTAAAATATAAAAGTTTTTTATTGTACAGCTTTAAGTTTTTTTATTCCTATTTTAATTCTTTTAATAGTTTCTTCCTTACCTAATATATCAGCTATTTCAAAAGCTCCACCAGGAGTGAATTGTTTCCCAGAAACTGCTGTTCTTATAGGCCATAAAACAACACCATTTTTTACTTCAAGCTCTTTAACTAGATTCATACATATATCTTTAATATTTTCAAAAGTCCAATCTTCTAAAGCTTCTAGTCTAGGAAGAACCTCTTCTAGACTTTTTAGTGAATTTTCATAAGTTGTTTTCATCTTTTTATGAATATACATTTCTTCTGAATATTCAAGAAGATTATTAAAGAAATCTAATTGTTCAGGAATTTCATTTAAAACTTCTACTCTAGTGTGTAAAAGTTCACTTATTTTTTTAGTATCTAAATCTCTAGTTAAGGCTTCTTTATAATAATGAAGTGCCATTTCATGGAACTTATCTAAAGATAAAGATCTTATGTATTCTCCATTCATCCATTTTAATTTTTTTGTATCAAAAACTGCAGGAGCTTTATTTATATTCCTATAATTAAAGGCTTCTATTAATTCTTCCATAGAGAATATTTCTTTTTCTCCACCTGGATTCCATCCAAGCAAAGCTATATAGTTTAATATGGCTTCTTTTAGATAACCTTTATCCATTAAATCTTCGAAAGAAGCATCACCGTTTCTTTTGCTTAATTTATGATGTTCATCTTTCATTATTGGTGGGCAATGAACGTATATTGGAACATCCCAACCAAAAGCTTCATATAATCTATTATATTTAGGAGAAGATGATAAATATTCACTTCCACGTACTACATGAGTTATTCCCATAAGATGGTCATCTACCACGTTAGCAAAGTTATATGTTGGAAGTCCATCTGATTTTATTAAAATCATATCATCTAATTCTGAATTATCTACAGAAATATCTCCATATATTTCATCATGGAAAGCAGTTGATCCAGTGGTTGGATTTTTTTGTCTTATAACATATGAATCACCTTCAGCTATCTTTTTCTGAGCTTCTTCTTTAGAAAGATTTATGCAATGTTTATCATATCTGAATGGTCTTTTTAAAGCTTCTGAGTTAGCTCTTAACATATCCAATCTTTCTTTTGTACAGAAGCAGTAATAAGCTTCACCTTTTTTTATTAGCTTTTCAGCATATTCTATGTATATATTTCTTCTTTCACTTTGAACATATGGACCAACAGAGCCCCCAATATCTGGACCTTCATCGTGACTAAGTCCAGTAATTTTTAGAGTATTATATATAACATCTAAAGCGCCCTCCACTAATCTTTCCTGATCTGTATCCTCAATTCTTAATATAAAATCACCATTATCGTGCTTTGCTATTAAATAAGCATATAAAGCAGTTCTTAAGTTACCAACATGCATATAACCTGTTGGACTTGGTGCGAATCTTGTTCTGACTTTGTTTGTCATTGTTTTCACTCCCATTTAAAAAATATTTATAAATAAAACCTTTCATCACTTGGACGAAAGGTAAAAATTCATTTTATAAGTAAATTTTATAACAAGGCCTATTTAATGTCAAGAATTATGTACATTATATACATGATTATAGAAGTCTGTATTTGTGATATTTATAAAAAATAAAGAAAAATAAAGAAAAAAGGAGATATTATAAAAATATTAAGGATACGCTGTATAGGTTTTCAAATTAATATATTGACTTATATCTTCAAAATTGTTATAAATAATATAGCACATATAATTAAATAATACATATTAATAATTATATAATAAGAAATTATACAACATATATATTGATTTAATGAATTACAAATAAAGTGTTTTAAAGATTATTTAAATAATATATTTAGGAGGAAAAATAATGGGTATAAAAGTTGGACTTAATGGTTTTGGAAGAATAGGAAGAGCGGTATTAAGAATAGCACAGGAAAAGTTTCCAGAAGATGTAGAAATAGTAGCATTAAATGCAAGAGCAACTACCGAAACATTAGTACATCTATTTAAATATGACTCCTGTTACGGAAGATTTAATGGAGAAGTAGAAATAATTTCTAATGATGAAATGAAGGTAAATGGAAAAGAAATAAAAATATTTAGAGAAAATGATCCTTCAAATTTACCATGGAAAGAACTTGGAGTAGATATTGTTATAGAATCCACAGGAATATTCAAGGATAGAGAAAAAGCTATGAAACACATAGAAGCTGGAGCTAAAAAAGTTATAATTACAGCACCAGGAAAAAATGAAGATATAACAATAGTTTTAGGCGTAAATGAAAATGAATACAATCCTGAGGAGCATAATATAATTTCAAATGCATCATGTACAACAAATTGTTTAGCACCTTTTGCTAAAGTTTTAGATGATAATTTCGGTATAGTTAGAGGGTTAATGACAACAGTACATTCTTATACAAATGATCAAAGAATATTGGACAAAACTCATAAAGATTTAAGAAGAGCAAGAGCCGCAGCAGAATCAATAATACCAACAACTACAGGAGCTGCAAAGGCGGTAGCTAAAGTTTTACCGAATCTTAAAGGAAAGTTAAATGGATTCGCATTAAGAGTTCCAACACCAACAGTATCTTTAACAGATTTAGTTTGTGAATTAAAAACTAAAGTAACTGAAGAAGAAATTAATGCAGCGTTTAAAAAAGCAGCAGAAGGAGAAATGAAAGGTGTATTAGGATATTCAGAAGAACCACTAGTATCAGTAGATTATAAAGGAGATCCAAGATCTTCTATAGTAGATGGCTTATCTACTATGGTTTTAGAAGACAATATGGTTAAAGTTGTGTCTTGGTATGATAATGAGTGGGGATATTCTTGTAGAACTGTAGATTTAGTTAATTATGTAGCTAAATTTATGAAATAAAAATAATAAATTGACTTATATAAAAATTAATTATATATAAGTACCTCTTTTATAAATTAATTATTTATACTTATAATAACATTATGTTATTTAACTTACTATGTTTATATTAATGTAAAATAAGCTTAAAAGAGACTATCTAAAAATAAGTTTAGAATTATTTTTAGAAAGCCTCTTTCTTTTTAATATTTTTTAGTTTTATAAATTTTAAAAAATTTATATTAAAATGCTTTATAATATACTTTACTTTAAAATTAATTTGTTTATTATAAAGTTTAAGATTTTTATTTCTTTTAATATATTTCTTTTTTTAATAAGTTTAACAATTTTTCTTTATTTAATGAGTCTATATCATCTATAGAATTTAATAAATTAGTTATTTTATTTTTAATTTCACTTTTTCTTTGTCCTTTAAATTTATTTGAATATGTGTCACCTATATTAGGACAAAAAGTATTATAGTTTTTATCTATTAATAAGTCTCTAAAGTGATCCCTGGACTCTTTTTCACCATGAATTAATATAACTTCTTTTGGTTTTTCTTTAAAGCCTTCTAACCAATTTAATAGACCATTTTTATCAGCGTGACCAGATAATGATGGCAAATTATATATCTCAGCATTTACAGCAATTTCTTCACCAAACAATTTGATTTTTTTAGCTCCAGCTAGTATTTTTTGTCCTAAAGTACCTTCAGCTTGATAGCCTACAAATACTATAGAACATTCTTTTCTCCAAAGATTATGTTTAAGGTGATGACGAATCCTGCCAGCTTCACACATACCACTAGCAGATATTATAATAACACCACTTTTTATTTTATTTAGTTCCATAGATTCTTGAGGAGAATTTGTAAAGCGGAGTCCATCAAACTCTAGTGGATTATCTCCTCTATTTAATAATTTTTGAGCATCCTCGTTAAAGTCAACAGTGTATTCATTAAATATCTTAGTAGCTTCTGAAGCTAAAGGGCTATCTACGTAGACTTTAATATTTTTTAATATAGTACTTTCAACATATTTATTTAATGCATATATTATCTCTTGAGCCCTTCCTACAGCGAAGGATGGTATAATAACATTACCACCTCTTTTAAATGTATCTTTAATAATATGAATTAATTGCTTTAATTGAGAATTTATGTTATCATGTACTCTATTTCCATATGTTGTTTCCATTAACACATAATCTGCATAATCTACTTGAACAGGATCTTTTAATATAGGTAAATTTGTATTGCCTAGATCGCCGGAATAAACAATTTTGAACTCTTCATCATTTTCTGTTATATATAATTCGGTTATAGCAGCGCCTAAAAGATGACCAGAATCTAAAAATCTTATTTTAAGGTTAGGAAATATTTCTATATACTCATTATAATTGTAACCTTCAAAAAGCAATGTACTCATTTGAGCTGTTTTTAAAGTGTATAAAGGCTCTATAGGTGGAAGACCGCTACGTATTCTTTTTCTGTTTTTCCATTCAACTTCTGATTCCAATATATGACCACTGTCAGGAAGCATAATAGAGCATAGGTCTACAGTAGCTTTAGTAGATATAACGTTCCCTCTATAGCCTAATTTATATAAAAGGGGAATTCGTCCACTATGATCTATATGAGCATGAGATAGTATTACACAATCGATATCTTTAACATCGAATTTAAAATATTGATTTCTATCTTCATCATCATCTTTGCCTTGATAAGTACCACAGTCCAAGAGAATATTTTTATCCTTTATTTTTAATAAGTGGCAGGAACCTGTTACACAAGAAGCCGCTCCTAAGAACTTTATTTCCATATAACCCCTCCTGTTCTAATGATTAATTAATATTTATAAGAATATTTTAATACTATTTGATATAAAAATATATATAAACTTGGAGATAACTAGAATTATTAATTATAATTTTAAAATAATATAAATAATTATTCATATTATATTATTTTATGGCATATATATATTGGGTTAAAGAAAAATTTTATTGTAAAAACTTCTATTCATTTTAATACTATCTTTATATAGACATAATATAAGACTCTTATCCAAAATTTAAATATTTTCAAACAACTTTTTATGATAAATGTAATTTGTATTTATTTTATAAAGTACTATAAGAATATCAAAATAGCAATTTATTGGATAAAATATATGTTTTTACAGATAGTAAAATATATAGGGTTTAAAGGAGTGATTGATTTGTTTAATTTTATAAAGGGGAAATTACAGAAGGTTTTAGAGGAGAAATTTGTTTTAAGTGCTTATTTATTAACCATAATGTTTTTATTTGTAGTTAATTTAATTTATAATTTAGGTAAAAAAATAGGTTTATTTATAATGATGATTATTTAAATGAATGTATTATAAAATGTAAGGGAAAAATAGTTAATATAAAAATTAAAAGATTTTAATTATAAATATATTTCTAAAATTAAAGAATAAGTTTAAATATAGGAGGAGCTAATGGATACTAGAGATGAGATAGATAAAAATGCACAAAAGATATTTAAAGATATAGACAATCATATTTTAAAAGATAATAAACCTTCTAATTATATAAATAATTTATATGAAGAAGGAAAATTACAAGAATATCCTTTTAATATGCTGACAGATTTAAAAAACATAGAGCAGTCCCAAAAATATCATCCAGAAGGAAGTGTTTGGAATCATATTATGATGGTATTAGATAATGGAGCTAATAAAAGAGAGAAAAGTGAAAATAAAAGAATATTTATGTGGGCATGTCTTTTACATGATATAGGTAAGGGAACTACTACAAAAATAAGAAAAGGAAGAATAACTTCCTATGATCATGATAAAGAAGGTGAAAAATTAAGTATAAAATTTTTGAAGTGTTTTACAGAGGATGATGATTTTATAAAGGGTGTTTCTAAATTAGTAAGATGGCATATGCAACCTCTTTTTGTTAATAAAAATTTGCCTTTTAAAGATATAGAAACTATGGCAAAAGAAGTTTCTATTAAAGAAATAGCTTTAATTTCTTTATGTGACAGATTAGGAAGAGGTGGTATTTCAAAAGAAAAAAGAGAAGAGGAAATTAGAGCAATAGATTTATTTATAGAGAAATGTTCCAGTTATATATAATAATACTTCTATTTGAATTATAATAGTATATATAATGCGAAGAAGGGAATTTGATATGAAAAATATAAATAATATATTGGAAAAACAGAAGAAATTCTTTGATAATGGATATACTAAGGATATAAATTTTAGAATAGAGGCTTTAAAAAAATTAAAATATAGTATAAAGATTAATGAGAATAATATATTTAAAGCTTTAAAAAAAGATTTAAATAAATCGGAATTTGAAACATTTATAACAGAAATAGGTATAGTATATGATGAAATAAATGTAGCAATTAAAAATATAAAGAAATGGTCAAAAACTAAAAAAGTAAGAACACCAATTACTAATTTTTTAGCTAGTAGTTATATATATAATGAGCCTTATGGTGTGGTTTTAATAATGGCTCCATGGAATTATCCATTTCAACTTATTATGGCTCCTTTAGTAGGAGCTATAAGTGCTGGTAATTGTATTTTATTAAAGCCTTCTGAGTTAGCAGTAGAAACAGAAAAAATAATAGTTGATATAATAAAAGATACATTTAATGATGAATATATAAGTGTTGTAACTGGAGGCGTAGAGGGAAGTGAAGCTTTACTTAAAGAAAAGTTTGATTATATATTTTATACAGGTGGAATAAATGTAGGTAAAATAGTTATGAAGGCGGCAGCAGAGAACTTAACACCTATAATTTTAGAATTAGGAGGAAAAAGTCCCTGTATAGTTGATAAAGATGCTGATATAGATTTGGCAGCTAGAAGAATAGCGTGGGGTAAATTTTTAAATGCTGGACAAACTTGTGTAGCTCCAGATTATTTAATTGTTCATAAAAATATAAAAGAAAAATTCATAAGTTTAATGGAAAAGTATATAGTTAAGTTTTTCGGTAAAAATAGCTTTGAAAGTGAAGATTATCCTAGAATAATAAATGAAAGACACTTTAAAAGATTAGAAGGATATTTAGATGAAGGAAAGATAGTTTTTGGTGGAAAAAGAGATATAAATAATTTATATATAGAACCAACTATTATAGAAGAGATAAATTTTAAAAATAGAATAATGCAGGAAGAAATATTTGGACCTGTTTTACCAGTTATAGAATTTGAAGATATAAGTGAAGTTATAGATATAGTAAAAAACAATTCTAAACCATTAGCACTATATTATTTTTCTGAAGATAAAGAGAAACAGAAATTTGTCATAAAAAATATACAATTTGGCGGAGGGTGTATAAATGATACCATAATGCATTTGGCTACTTCTACATTACCATTTGGCGGTGTAGGTAATAGTGGTATGGGAGGCTATCATGGTATAGCTAGTTTTGAAACTTTTTCTCATAAAAAAAGTATACTTAAAAAGAGTAACTTAATAGATATAAAAATAAGGTATGCACCTTTTAAAGGAAAAATAAACCTAGCAAGAAAATTATTTAAGTAGAAAATAAATATAAACAAAGAGGAGCTATCAAAATATATTTGATTTTAACGCCATAAATATAAATAATATATTTATAAGACAATTCATTTTGCTAAGCAGTTCTAAATTTGACTACATTAAAAATTTTCTACCCGGTAGAGGCGACGTCCTGTCTTCACTATCAGCTTCTCACGTCCTGTGAGAAATTACGAAAATTTTTAATTTCGTCAAATTAAGAACTACTAAGCTCATTCATAATGCTTATTACATATATTATTTGTATTTACTCTGTTAAAATTAAATATATTTTGAGATAGCCCCTTATTTTTTATTTAGCAAGCTTTTTCATTAACTTTATTTTTCATTTTTTTTGCTGCTGGTGGATAATATTTTGGATCGGAGAAGAAGGCTATTTTTAGTTCTTTGACTTCTTTTCTCATAGCAAGTACACCAATCATGTTTGGTATAATAACTAGAGCTAAAAGAATATCAAGAATTGCAAATAAATTTTCTAGATTGCCAAAAGACCCATATATTATAGCACCTAAACAAATAAATCTTATAATTTTAGCGAAAGTTGGGTTAAATAAAGCTTCTGCTTGTTTTTCGCAGTAGAAAACTATAACTATTATAGTTGATAAAACAAATAGTAATAAACTGAAAGAAACTATTGCACCACCAACACTTTTACCAAATACTGATTGGAATGCTAATGCAGGCATAGAAGCTGCTTGGGATGCAGGTAGTTTTTGCCATATTCCAGTAGTTAAAATAACAAGAGCTGTCATAGTACAAATTAATATAGTATCAACTATAACTTCAAATACTCCCCAGAAACCTTGACGAACAGGGTGATCTGTAACAGCAGCAGAGTGAGCTATAGGAGCACTTCCCATACCAGCTTCATTTGAGTAAGCACCTCTTGCGATACCACGGCTAATACTTTGTGCAATAACAGAACCACCAAAACCACCTGCAGCTGCCATAGGAGTGAACGCTCCTTTGAATATTAATCCAAAAGCATGTGGTAATTCTTTTATATTAATAAATACTATTGTAAGAGAGCAGCATATAAATGCTAAAGCCATTAAAGGAACTAATTTTTCAGTAACTTGTCCTATTCTTTGAATACCACCATATACAACTAGAGCTACAAGAATTGTAACTATAATACCAGTTGTTAATTTTGGTATTCCTATAGTTTCAGCAGATTCACATAGGGAAAGGGATTGTGTTGCAATTGAAGGAATAATTTCTAACATAAATGCGAAAGAACACATTGTAGCTAGAAAAGGAGATTTTAAACCTTTTTTTAAGTAATAAACAGGCCCTCCAACGAATTCGCCATTTTCATTTTTTTCTCTATATTTTATTCCTAACACTATTTCAGAGAATTTAGTAGCTTGTCCTATAACTGCTGTTACCCACATCCAAAATATAGCGCCTGGTCCACCAAAGGCAATAGCAACAGGCACGCCTATGATATTAGCAGCGCCAACTGATGAAGCTAGGGCAGAACTAACAGCTTGGAAAGGTGTTATTGTACCTTCACCTTCAGGTTTATCAAATATTCTACCAAAGGTTTGTTTTAATATGAAAGGTAAGTATCTAAATTGAACAAAACCTAATGTTAAAGTTAGTATGATTCCGCCACCTACAAGCAAAATCATCATAGGTGGTCCCCAAATCCAACCAGAAATCTTGGATATAATGTCTAAAAACGTTTGCATGATTAACCTCCTTGAATATAAGTAGTTAGTTTTTTGTTATAATTATGAATTTTATGTATATTTAAACGATACCATAAAAGAATTTGTTTTTCAATACAAGTTGGTTAATTTATTATTTAAAATGATATTAAAAACAGGATTAAAAATTCTAAAATATTATTTTTAATATACAGAAAAACATATAAAAGGATATAGTAAATTGTATATAATGATAGCTATTATTTTTTATTATCTCATTAATTTAATGTTTTTCTTTATTTTAAAGATATATGTTATTTAATTCTAAATTAAGTAAAAAATTAAACTATACGTATATTAATACAAAAATATATACATATTATTTGAAAAATCTTTGTTAAATATTTAAAAAACAAATATGTAAATATTTATGGCTTTTATGTGTTAATTAATATAAATATTTAATTTTATTTGTTTATTAATAAAGTAATATTTATGTTTTATTAATAAATTGAGAAAGCATAGAAAAATTATTTTAAAAAATAGTATATACTTACATTAAAAAAACTCCCTATGCATTTGCATAGGGAGTTTTTTGTTAAGAATCAGATTTTGAGTTTTTTGCACCTGGATAATATTTAGGGTTTGAGAAAAACTCTTCTTTTAATTCTTTAATTTCATTTCTCATAGCTATTAATCCAATCATATTTGGTATAACAACTAGAGCTAAAAGAATATCAAGTAATGCGAATAAAAATTCTAATTTACCAACAGCTCCATAGATTATAGCTGCTAGACAAACAACTCTTATAATCTTTGAGAATGCAAGTCCAAATAAAGCTTCAGCTTGTTTTTCGCAGTAGTAAACTATGACTATAATAGTAGATAAAACAAATAATAACAGACTAATTGATACTATAGCACCACCAAAAGCCTTACCAAATACATTTTGGAAAGCCATTGAAGGCATAGAAGCTGCTTGAGAACCTGGAACAGTATTCCACATTCCTGTAGTTATAACTACAAGAGCTGTTAAAGTACAAATTATTATTGTATCTACCATTATTTCAAATATGCCCCAGAAAGCTTGACGAACAGGGTGATCTGTAACAGCAGCAGAGTGAGCTATAGGAGCACTTCCCATACCAGCTTCATTTGAGTAAGTACCTCTAGCAGTACCCCATCTTAATGCTTGAGCAAGTGTAGCTCCGCCAAAACCACCTACTGCAGCTTGAGGTGTAAAAGCACCTTTAAATATCAATGCAAAAGCATTTGGTAATTTTGTAATATTAAATAATAATATTATTATTGAACAAATAATAAATATTAAGGCCATTATAGGCACCATTTTTTCAGTAACTTGACCTATTCTTTGAATGCCACCATAAACAACGAGAGCTACTAAAACGGTTACAATTATAGCAGTAACTATTTTAGGTAATCCTATAGTTTCAGCAGTTTGACAAACTGATAATGATTGTGTAGAAATAGATGGTATAATTTCAATCATAAAGCAGAAAGAACACATTGTAGCTAGTACTTTAGCTATAGTAGGTGACTTTAACCCTTTTTTTAAGTAATAAACAGGTCCTCCTACATAAATTCCTTCTTCATTTTTCTCTCTATATTTTATACCAAGAATTATTTCGGAGAATTTAGTAGCTTGTCCTAAAACTGCCACTACCCACATCCAGAAAACAGCGCCAGGACCTCCAAAAGCTATTGCAACAGGAACTCCTATAATGTTGGCAGCACCTACAGTTGATGCTAATGCTGAACAAGCAGCTTGAAATGGTGTGATTGTACCTTCCCCTTCAGCGGGTTTGCTAAACATTTTACCAAAAGTTTCTTTCATTATATAAGGAAAATATCTTATTTGAAAAAAATTTAATGTAAAAGTTAAAATAATTCCTCCACCAACTAATAATATTAACATAGGTGGACCCCATATCCAGTTGGAGATTTTGCTAATAAAATCCATAATATCCCTCCTAAAATATTAATAAAATAAGAACTATATGTTAAAATTATATCAGTTGTTGTCAAAACTTTCAACCTATAAAAATAAATATGTCTTAAGGTTTAAGTAACAATAAAAAATGGATTAAAATATTGAAAAATAAAGGTTTTATTTAATGAAGAAGTAAAGAGTGGGTGTATAAATTATCATATTAGTTGTATAAATAATAATTGAATTTTATATTAAAAGGTACTATAAACTATTTTAGGGGTTTTAATATAACTTTTATTGTTATATATTTAACAATATTTTATAATATATAAATATGATTTTAAGGTTATTTGTTAAATTAAAAAGAGATAAAGAAAAATATTTAAATAATAGTTGTAAATGCAACTTACTTGTGATATATTAAGTTGTGTTTGCAACTATTAAGAATTTAATGGAGGAATATAGTATTGGGGAATGAGACACAGTGTATAGGTAAATATATATCTATGTTATATAGAGCAGGCAATTCTTATATAAATAAGGAACTCTTTAAATATGGTATAGGCAGTGGACAATATATTTTTTTATTGTATTTGCTTAATAATAATGGATGTAATCAAGAGGAAATAAGTACTGCTTTAAATATAGACAAGGGGACAACAGCAAGGGCGTTACAAAAATTAGAGAAAGAAGGCTATATAAGTAAAAAGATTGATAAAGATGATAGAAGAATCAATCATATATTAGTTACTGAAAAAGCTATTGAAGTAAAAGAAATTATTATAGAAGCTTTAAGATCTTGGCAAAAAACTTTATATTCGGATTTTACGGAAAGAGAAAAAAAAGAACTTTTAAAACTATTAGAAAAAGCTTCCTTGAATTGTCACAATAATAAATATAAATAATAGATTGGAGGAATAAAGTGGATAGACAAAAACAATTAGGAGAAGAAAATGTTAAAAAGCTATTATTAAAATTTTCTATACCAGCCATTATGGGAATGCTGGTAAATGCTTTATATAATATTATAGATAGAATGTATATAGGACATATAAAAGATGTAGGTTCTTTAGCTATTACAGGTGTAGGGTTAACATTGCCTATAATGACTGTTTTAATGGCTTTTAGTATGTTAATAGGTATAGGAGCAGCCTCTATTATATCTATAAGGTTGGGTCAACAGAGAAAAGATGATGCAGAAAAGATATTAGGAAATGCTTTTACTTTACTTTGTATTATTATGATTACTATAACTATAATAGGATTAATATTCGTAGATCCTCTTTTGCATGCTTTTGGGGCTAGTACTAAAACCTTCTATTATGCTAAAGAATATGTAGTCATTATTTTAATGGGATCTATAACAAATGCTTTGGGATTTGGTTTGAATAACTCAATAAGAGCAGAAGGAAATCCTAAAATGGCAATGGTAACTATGCTTTTAGGAGCTATATTAAATTTAGTATTAGATCCTATATTTATATTTGGTTTCAATATGGGGATAAAAGGAGCAGCTATAGCTACTGTAATATCACAGACAGCCAATACTATATGGGTTCTTAAATATTTTACTAGTGGAAATAGTACTTTAAGGCTTAAAGTGAAAAATTTTAAAGTTGAAAAACAGATATTCTTAGATATAATATCTATAGGTATGGCACCATTTGCGGTTCAATTGGCTGCTAGTATAGTAACTATTATTTCAAATAATGCTTTAAAAACTACAGGAGGAGATTTAGCTATAGGGGCAATGACTGTTATAAATAGCGTATCTCTAATATTTTTAATGCCTGTATTTGGTATAAATCAAGGGGCTCAGCCTATAATAGGATATAATTATGGAGCAAAACAATATAAAAGAGTTAAAGATACTTTGAAACTAGCAATATTTTCAGCAACTATAATTGTTATAGTAGGATTTTCACTTGTTCATATATTCCCAGGATATATTATAAGAATATTTAATAATGATTCTGAACTTATGGAATTAGGAATAAGAGGCTTAAAAATAGTTTTAGCTATGATGCCTTTTGTGGGATTTCAAGTAGTTAGTTCCAATTACTTTCAAGCTATAGGTAAGGCTAAAATATCTGTGTTTTTAAGTTTGTCAAGACAAGTAATAATATTAATACCATTGCTTTTAATATTGCCAAAACATTTTGGCCTTACAGGAGTGTGGTTTTGTTCACCTATTGCAGATGGAATTTCTTCTATAATTACAGGCATATTTATTTATAGAGAAATGCATAATTTAGGTAAAAAAGGCATCATAAATTGAATTTCTTATGATGTATAAAGAAAAACTCAATTAATAATTAGATTATATTAATATAATAAATTTAAAAAGTTTATAATTAAAGCTTAAAAATAATTTTATTTAGTTATTTTTAAGCTTTTTAATTAGTTTATATCAAAACTAATTTTTTATTTTAATGATGTATCAACAAATTTATTTAGAACTGTAGTATAATAAAAATATGTATATTTTATGAATAAATTTTGACCATATATTTATGGAGGTAAGGAATGGATGGTAATAAGAAAAAACATTATATAATATTTTTTATATTAGGTATAGTTCTAATAGTTGTATCGTTTATAAGTTATAATTATGGTAAAAATGTAGTAATAAAAGATCTTGTCAAATCAGGAGATGTTTATATAAATAAAAAAGAATATGCTAAAGCTATAGCAGTCTATAAAGAAGCTGTTAAATATAATCAGGATGATAGTGATAAGTATATGTTAAATTTAGCGGAATCTATGAATAATTCTAAAGAATCCTATGTGGATGGAATGAAATACTATAATAAAAAGGAATATTTAAAAGCTCTGGGGTGTTTTAGACAGGTTATGGAAAATGATCCTATAGCCTTTAATAAAGCACAGGAAAGAATTAAAGAATGTAAAGAAAAATATATAGAAGATAATTTAAATAAAGCGAGAGAAGCTATGTATAATTCTAAGTATGAAGAAGCTAATGAGTATTTAAATAACATTTTTAAACTAGATAAGAATAATGAAGAAGCTAAAAAAATGTGGAATGCATTAAATAAAAGAATTTTTTAACTATGGAATTAAGAATAGTTTAATTAATATAAATAAAATATTTTTAAAGGATAAGAATAATGAATAAGAGGCTGTCTTAAAATTAAATTTATTTTGAGAATTCCTTTTATAAATTTATATTAAATGAGGTATTGATATTATGAGCAGACCTGTTATAGATGCATACATAAGCAAATTTAGAAATAGAGAAAATATATTTAAATATAATTTAGATTTGTATCAATGCGAAAATATAAATAAGTTATATTATTATACTAGCATAAGCACTTTAGAAAATATAATAAGCAAAGAAAACATTTGGTTATCTAATAGTAAGTATCTTAATGATAGTACAGAAATAAATTATACCAGTAGTTTAATTTATGATATATGCGAAAAATATTTAAATGAACATAGAAAATTTGATAAATTATTTAAAGAAAATATAGAAATTTTGTTGCATACAATAGATATAGAATTAAGAGATACATATATACTATCTCTCACAGAAAATAAAGATTCCTTAGCTCTCTGGTCTAATTATTCTAATTATGATGGATATAATTTAGCTTTTAATTGTGATTATTTTCAAAATATATTTACAGAGAAAAAATATAGGTTTATAAATAAGGAAGAAAATTCTATTTTATTAAATGAGGGAGAAGATTTTTTATGGTATTTTGGAGAAGTTATATATAACAAGGAACATCAACAAAATATAATAAAAGAAAGAATAGAATTTCTATATAATTTATATAAAAGATTTTATGAATTTAAAGATGAAGAGGATTTTAAGTGTTTAATAGTATATGTTCTGTATAATATAGCTTATATATCTACTTTTTTTAAAGATGAAAGCTTTAAAGAAGAACAGGAGCATAGATTAGTGTTTAGAATTATTAATAAAAATATAAAAAAGCAAATAGTAAAACATAGAATTTCTAATAGAGTATTTATTCCTTATATAGAATTAGATCTTAATGAAAATAGAAGGGAAGGTAATTTGCCCATAGAGAAAATAACTATAGGACCTAAAAATGATTTAGATATTGCAGAAATGGGATTGAGATCCTTTTTAGAAAGTGAAGGATATTATAATATAGTTATAAAGAAGTCTAAGATACCTTTAAGATATTAAAAAATATATATTGATTTGTATAAGATTTAGATAAATGTAAGTTAGAAATACAATAAATAAGGATTATAAATTTAGAGTTATAGATTATAAATTAATTTATAAAAATTAAATAAATCAAAAATAAATAGCTGATTTAAATTATTGTAATTTAAATCAGCTATTTAAGTGATTTTTAAAAAAAATGAATCTTCATCTAATTGTATTATTTGAATTTTCTCATCCTCCCTTCATTTATAAATAAGAGTTAATTTTAGTAAAGAATATTCTGTAACCAAATTTAAAACAATTTTGATTCAGAATCTATCCTTACTAAAAAAATAATATATAATAGATTTTTACTAAAGTCCTAATAACTAAATAAGCTATTAAGGTACCTCGTGTATAGAGGAAGAAAGTTACTATTAAATTATAATATTCTACCTCTTATATGTGATCTATTATGATTAAATTATACAGTATTCAGATAATTTTGTCAAATGCAATTTTAACAATATAATATATTTCATTATTATATTAAGTATTGTTAAAATTAGCCTTATATATTTTTTCTATAGAATATTGTATAATTAATACTCTATTAAATATTGGATGGACTGTTATGCAAGATAAGATAAAAGTATAGTATAAAATATTAAAAATAGTATTATAAACTTAATAGATAAAATTAAATTGTATATTAACATTGTTTGTTTTTAAGCATAATATTTATTATAATGAAAAAATATTATTTGTTTTTTTATCTGTAATCAAGTTAAAAGTAAAGAAATTTATATAAATTGAGTTTTATTTTAATGTATTTAATCTTTAAAAGAGTGTAAACTCAAATAGCTAAGGTTGCAAAAAAATAGTAATGAAAGTATAATATAAGTAAATAACTCTTCTTAATCAATAGTAAATATTTGAAGAGTTATTTTTTTTAATATTAAAGTAGAGTAAGTTACTAAGAAATAAATGTTTATTAAAAGAGGGGATAGTGTGTTAAATTTTAAAAGATTAACTATTAATGATAAAAATTTATTTGAAAGTTATATAAAACCATATAATTTTTTAAATTGTGAGTATTCATTTACAACTTTATATATTTGGAGAAAGGCTTTAGATATAAAATATGCAATATATAAAGGAGCACTTATTATAAAAAAGAAAGATTTTAATGATGGATATCATTTTATGCAACCTTTAGGATATAAGAAAGAAAATTTAAAAGATATAATAGAAGTTTTAATAAATTATAAAAAGGAAAAAGCTATTAAGTGTTTATTTAAAGATTTAAGATATGATTTTGTTGAAGAGTTAAAAAGTCTATATAAAGATGAAGAAATATATAATAATATAGTAGTGGAAGAAGATAGGGATAACTTTGATTATTTATACGAAAGCAAGAAACTTATAACCTTATCAGGTAAAAAGCTTCATGGTAAAAAGAATCACTATAATTATTTTATAAAAAATTATAATTATAGTATAAAAGACTTTAAAGAAGAAGGTGTTTTAGAAGATAGCTTAAAAATTGCGCAATTATGGTATGAAAAAAATGAAATAAAGGACAAACACTTGCTTTATGAACTTCAAAGTATAAGAGATATGTGTTATAACATGGAGATTTTAGGTTTAAAGGGTATGGCATTATATATAGATGGAGAAATTGCAGGATTTAGTATAGGAGAAAAATTTAGTGATGATATGGCCATAATACACATAGAAAAAGCTAATAAAGATATTAGGGGAGCGTATACTTTTGTAAATAAAGCTTTTGTTGAAAATTATTTTAGTGATACACCTATAATAAATAGGGAACAAGATTTAGGAATAGAAGGACTAAGAAAAGCTAAATTATCATATTCACCTTTAGATTTTGAAAAGAAATATGTGTTGGATTTATGCTGCAATTGTGGATGTAGTGATAGAGAAGACCGAGAAAAGCAAATTATATAACAACAGGCATCATATTTTTGTGTGTATAAAAAAATAAAAAGAAAACTATAAATATTGTAATATACAATATCATTAAAAAGAAAGGAGTGAATAATATGGCTATAGATTCTCTTTTAGTAGGAAAAGATTTGAAGTTTACAGCTGTAGAAAAAGAAGATATTGATACTATAGCTTCTTGGTATAGCGATATAAATTTTTTAAGACACTATGATATAGTATCGGCATTTCCTAAAAATAAAGAGCAAGTAGAGGAAATTATAAATAGTTCTTATAAATCACAGTATGGGTATGTATTTGCTATAAGAAATATAAAAGATAATAAAATTATAGGTTTGACAGGTCTTGAAGATATATTATGGAATAATGGAACAGCTCTTTTTTATATAGGTTTTGGAGATGAAGGATCTAGAGGAAAAGGTTATGGAACTCAAGTTACAGAATTGGTTTTAAATTTTGCTTTTAAAGAGTTAAATCTTCACAGGATTCATTTAACAGTGTTAGAGTATAACCATAGAGCTATAAAACTTTATGAAAAAGTAGGATTTAAAAAGGAAGGAACCTATAGGGAATTTATTCATAGAGATGGAAAAAGATATGATCTTTATATGTATGGAATTTTAAGAAGAGAATGGGAAAGCATGAGGTAACAGATTATTATGGAAGAAATAAATAATATAGATTATATAGAAAATATAATAAAAGATAATTCTATTGTATTAATATATTTTTCATCAAATGAAAAATGTAATGTCTGTACTGTGCTAAAAGATAAAATAAATGTTATTGGAGAAAAGTATAATATAAAGGCTTTTAATATAAATATAGATAAATTTCAAGAGCTATCAGGAAAGTATAATGTATTTACTGTTCCAACTATATTATTATATATATATAGAAAGGAAGTATTAAGGGAAGGTAGGTATACAAGCCTTATAGAATTAGAAGAAAAAATAAAAAGATACTGTAATTTAATAGCTTCTAAAGGTAATAATTAAAATAAGAAATGTTTATAGGTTATTGGGAGGTTCTTAAAAGTGATAAAACTTGAATATTTAGAAAAAGAAGATCTAAGAAAAATTATGGAATGAAAATAAATCTGCAGATTATAAATAATAAGTTTATTCTAATTATTGGATTATGTAAAAATAATAAAATTTAAGTATTTAATGGGGAGTGTATTATGAGAAAAATAATATATAAAAATCCAATAATAGCTGGAATATTCCTTAACATGGTATATATGTTTTCAGGCATATATGCAATTAAATATAGTATGACACCTCTATTGGTAGTAATGGCTCCTATACTGGGTGGTATAAATAGAAAAATAATAGATAATGGAATTGATCTGAATAGAAAAAGGAAAATGATCATATTGATAAGCTTTGTAGTAGCCATAAGTTGTTTATTGTTCTATAGTAGATATATTTATAAAGTAAGAATTAATGAAATTATCAATAAATAACTTATTAATATATGTTTAAAAAATGATTGCTTGATTTATAGAGAGTTTTATTTTTACTAATTTTGAAGGGATTAAAACAAGAAATACTTTTTAAAAAATAGTTATCTATTTATTAAAAAGTATTTCTTGTTTTAATTTTTGGATTTTAAAGATTTTTAAATTGTAATCTTTTTATATGTATCCATTTAGTCCTCTTACAGATATTTCACCAGAAATTAAAGGGTTTGCTTCTCCATTTTCAAATTGAACTAAAAGTTCCCCATTAGAATTTAATCCTACGGCTTTCCCAAATTTTTCTCTATTCCTGTTTATGATTTTAACTTCTTTTCCAATTAGTATAGAATTCTTTTTACATATTTCTATAGAGGTATCTATATTGTTATATTCAATAAGTTCTGTATATAGTTTTTCAAAATTATTTAATATATCAGCAACTAGAATATTTCTTTTAAAATCTTTTTTTTCTTCTATTTTTAAAGATGTAGCTTTTTCAAGTAGATCTTTTGGGATATCTTCTTTTTCAGAATTTACGTTTATGCCTATGCCAACAACTACATAATTTACTTTATTTATTTCTCCACTCATTTCTGTTAAAATACCACATACTTTTTTATTGTTTACTATAATATCATTTGGCCACTTGATATAAGCTTCTATATTATTATTAAGTAATGCAGTTACTACAGCAGCAGCGGCCACTTGAGTTATTTTAGGTACATCCATAGTATTTATATCTGGTTTTAGTATTATAGACATATATATGCCTTTAAATTTATGGGAGGACCATGATCTACCTAATCGACCTTTTCCTATGGTTTGCTCTTCAGATATTATTATTGTACCATCATTTTCAGAAAGGGCTATTTTTTTTGCTTTATCATTGGTTGAATTAATAGAATCAAAATGAATAATATTTTGACCTAAAAATTTAGTTTTTAATGAAGTTACAATTTCTTCAAAGGTTAAAATGTCAGGACAAGAAATTAATTTATATCCTTTTTTAGATGAAGATTCTATATTATAACCTTCTTTTTTTAGTCCATTTATATATTTCCAGATAGCAGTTCTTGAAACTCCTAATTTATTGCTAATATATTGTCCAGATATAAATGTATGAGAACTGTTTTTTAATATATTTATTATGGCTTCTTTCAAATTAGTTGCCCCCTTTAGTTTATAACTAAAAATTTCTTTACTATATTATACTATATAAAAATGCTTGTAATATTTTAAACTTAAATTTATTATTATAAATATTTTTAATAATAAAGAAGATAATAATTATATAGGATTGAAAAGAGAGGAGAAATTTTATGAATAATTTGCATTTAAATCTATCAGGAATGGCAAACAATGAAAGCAAAACTAGGTTATTAAATGCTTTAGATAAAGTTAAAGGAGTTCAAAAAGTTGCTATCGATTTGGCTAGAGGTACTGTGGAAGTAGGTTATAATAAACCTGCCAACGAAATAAATATAAAAGATTGTATAGAACATACTGGATATAAAATAATATAAGATAAATATAATTTAATGTATAATAACTTAAAGTAATGTAGTATATAAAAAGAAAAAAACATTAAATTATTGTAATTTAGTAAAAAGTATGTAAACATAAGTAATAAGTATATATTTATTAAATTTTAATGAATATAATATTATTGTAATAGGATTTTTTGATTTTATGTAGAAATATATATAATGATTTAATCTTTATAATTTTAAAGGGGGGAATATATTTCTTATATAGAACTAAATTATAGGAAGGAATATATATGAATATAGCGTTTTTTCTTACACCTAAGTTAGAAGTTATTTATGAAAATGAGAACAGTACAATGAGGCAAGCACTAGAGAGAATGGAATATCATAGATATACAGCTATTCCACTTATAGATGATAATGGTAAATATGTAGGTACTTTAACTGAAGGCGATATGTTATGGAAAATTAAAAATACTCCACACTTAAGTTTTAATGATACAAATAAAATAAGTTTAAAAAAGGTACCAAGACACACATATAATAAGCCTGCTCATATCAATGCTGAAATAGAAGATTTGATATCTTTATCAATAAATCAAAATTTTGTTCCAGTGGTAGATGATAATCATATATTCATAGGAATGATAAAAAGAAGTCAAATTATAAATTATTGTTATGATTTTATTAAGAAAAAAAAGATATTGTAATAAAGAAAAGCAAGAATTAAAATTCTTGCTTTTTAATTTTTTAGATAATAAATAAATTAAAAACAAAATGTTAATTAATTTTAAATTTTACAGTAGATAAAAGGAAAATAATAGAAAAAGTTGAATTATTTATATTATGATAGTAATGTTATGGATATATTAAAAAGGGAGTGGGGAAATGGAAAGTAGAAGTACTATAATTATTAAGGCGCACCGGGAAGTTGCAAAAAAATTTTTACCCATAAAATTTATATTAATTAACATAGCAATTATATTTATTTATGTAAGTCATGTTAAATCGAATTTAGGAATTTTGTATATTACAATGGTAGAAGGGATAATAGTTAATAATATATTGTATGGATTTTCTAGTAGAGATATGAAAAATTTTAGAAATAGACTTAACAATGGATATAATAATAAAACAAAAATATATAAAAATTTTATTAACAATATTATTTCACCTATAATATTATTAAAAGATGAAAAAATTTATTTTATGAATGATGAAGCTAAAAAAATTATAAAAATTAAAAAGAATATAAATTGTAATAATATAAATATATATGAATATTTAGAGGAAAAATTTTGTAAGGAGGGATTATTAAAAATAGATAATATTAAAAAGTTAAATGAAAATTCTACTGGAGTTACATATTTAAATGAAAAAATTATTTTAAAAAATGGAGAGACATTAAAAGTGGATTTAAGATGTTTTGTTTTAAAGTTAAATGATGAAGAACTTGTAAGTGTATCTATTAGAAATAATTCTTTAGTACAAGAAAATAAAAAATTATACGAAGAGTTAGAAAAAAGCAAGGTAAAGTATAAAGAAAGAATTAAATTTTATAAGGAAAATAAAAAATTATATGAAGAATTAGAAAACGTTAAGATAGAACATAGGGAAAGAGCTGAATTTTATGCTAATATATCCCATGATTTAAAGACTCCTATAAACATTATATATTCTGCTATTCAAGTTATGAATATGGCCTTAAATAATAAAAGAATAGATACTATTGAAAAATATATTGGAGTAATAAAGCAAAATTGTTATAGATTATTAAGGCTTGTAAATAATATTGTTAATACAAACAAAATTGAATCTGGTTGTTGTAAAATTAAGTTAAACAATAATAATATAGTTAGTTTGGTAGAAGATATAGTTACGTCTGTTTCTACATATGTTGAAAATAATGATATGGATATAATATTTGATACAGACACAGAAGAAAAAATTATAGCTTGTGATAAAGATATGATAGAGAGAGTTGTGTTAAATCTTATATCTAACTCTGTTAAATATAAAAAGAAGGGGAAAGGAAGCATAGAAGTAACTGTACAGGATAAAGAAGATAGAGTTTTTATTTCTGTTAAAGATAATGGAATAGGAATACCTAAGAATATACAAAAGAATGTGTTTAATAGATTTGTTCAATCAAATAGAAAAGAATATGATTTAACAACTTGTAGCAGTGGTATAGGGCTTGCTTTAGTCAAATCTATAATTGATATGCATGAAGGAAATATTAAAATAAATAGTGAAGAAAATAAAGGAACAGAAATAATTTTTGAGCTTCCTTGTAAAAAAATTAATGAAAATGATAAATGTAAAGAAATATATACTAAAAATATAGGACAGAATGTAAAAATTGAATTCCCAGAAATATATGATAGTGTTATTTAAATGTAAGTTTAAAAAATTGCTTTTATCCGATGACTACCTGTTAATACTTCTATCTTTCTTCAAAGTAAGAGTAAAGAGCAGTTACATCTCTGGATAAGGATTTCTAAGGAGTAAAACTCCTAAGAAATTTGTTTGTAAAGAAAAAGGTGCTTCGAAATTAAATATATTTTGAAACACCTTAATTTTTAGTTTATATTATAAATTAATTTTAAAATTTATTTATTTTTATTTTTATTATTTATTTTATTTTTCCCTTCTTCAGAAATTATAGGGGTTTGATAGTTACATTTTTTCATTCTATCTTTTTTATTGTCAGGTTGACTATCTTTAGGCATAAAACATCTCTCCTTATTATAATTTATTAATATTTTTTTATTATATATGTGATAAAATTATTTTTTACATAAAAGCTATTTTATATTACTTAAAATATAAAGAATTTGTACGAAAAAGTATATAAACCAATATAACATATCCTTGAAGGGAATGAATAAAGTTATTGGTTTTTTAGGAGGATAAAAATGGTGAAAAAGAGCAACAGATTTAATATTATATTTTTAGGTATGAGTTTAATTATAATGTTTTTTACTATATTAAAAGTATATATAAATATAAAGTGAAATTGTAAATTAAAAAAATTTCTAAAGATAAAATTTATTTTATCTTTAAGAAAGAATTTTTAATGTTAAAATATAAACATGAAATAATAAAAGTACATTAATATTTAAATAAATACTAAGGAAAATGGGATTTAATTAAACTAAATGATGTTATTTTTATAACAAATTTGTTTTTATATTTTAAAATTTGTGGTAATATATATTTATAGAATATTTATTTAAAGGTTTACAGTAAAGGACAGTATAAATTTAGAGGTGAATTATATGAAAAAAGATTTTGCAATAGCTTTTATAGGAAATAATATTTTTTATCATTTAGGTGTAATTAAAGCTATAGAGGAATATAATATATTTAATAAATTTAAAGCAGTATCAGGAACTGGATTAGGATCATTAAGTGCTATAATGTTTGCAAAAAAAGATTATAATTCATTTAAAGATTTATGTATTTTAATTAATGATATAAAAAGAATACATATTAAAGAAGATGAAATTTACAAGATTTTGAATATGCATGCTATAAATAAGCATTTAAATGAAAAAATAAATATTTGGAGTCAAAAGATTTCACAAGAAGGTATGATAAGTTGTAGTGATATGATAAAAGTTTTAAATAATAAATATATAAATATAGATGACAATTGTTTTAAAATGGATTGCTATTTAGGGTGTTATGAATTACCTTTTATGAGGAAATCAGTGTTTAAATTAAATAATTGTGATTGTAATTATTTGGATAAAATTATATTGAATTCAATAGCAGAGCCTAATATATTTACTAGTAAAGTGAAGAGTAGATCTTTAATTCCAGGAGATATAAATTGTGAATTATCTATGGAAATATTAAAAGATAATAATTACAATAATATATTAATAATTGACTCGGATAATATGAAAATAGGATACAAATATGAAGGCATAAAAAAGAATATAAATAATAATGTTAATAAGTATGAATCAGAAAAATATATAGAAAAAGCATATAAAGACACAATAAATATTATAAAAAATAATTTGAAAAACATAGCTTAATAGTTTAAAGAAAAATTTCATAAATATAAGAAAAGTTGCTATGATTATTAAAATATCTTAGTAGCTTTTTTTTATAGAATATTAACCAAAATATAAATGTAACATAAGAATAAATTAAGGGAGTTTTATTATATTTAAAATAAAAATATTCTTAAATTATAGAATATAAGATTTTTGTGTTATAATGTATGAGTTAAAGAAATAAGTGTTAAGCGAATAATATTTTGATAAGAAAGGTTGGTGGTAGTTGTGGAATCTGGACCTTATGAACCCAAATCGGAATTTAATACAATAAATAGCAAGTACCACAGTTACAAAGCCTTTCTATTTAGTTTAGGCCTAAATTTCATAAGCAAACTATAAATTCATGTATAAATATTATATTTATATTTGAAAATTTGATTTAGTTATATATTGTTTATTAATGAAAACTGTGCTCTAAAAACTAAAATTAATTTAATATAAAAGGTTTTGTTTGTGGTGTCTAAAGGAGGAACCACAATGGAAAAAATACTAGAACTTATAAACGGAAAAAAATATTCAGAAGCTAGAGAAGAACTTTTGAAACTAAATAGTGTAGATATAGCTACTTTATTAGAAGAAGTAGATAATAAAAAGAATATGTTAGTTTTGTTTAGATTATTACCTAAAGATATAGAAATAGATGTATTTTCCTATATGTCCAATGATATGCAACAATATATAATACAATCTATAACCCATGAGGAAATGACTACTATAATAGATCAATTATATTTTGATGATGTTATTGATTTATTAGAAGAAATGCCTGCTAATATAGTTAAAAAGATTTTACTAAATACAGATGAGAAAAAAAGAAAGCTTATAAACCAGTTCTTAAAATATGAAGAAGATTCAGCTGGAAGTATAATGACTATAGAGTTTGTAGACTTGAAAAAGGAAATGACTGTAGAACAGGCTATAGAACGTATAAGAAAAATAGGTGTAGATAAGCAAACTATAAATACTTGTTATGTTATTGATAAAAATAGAAAACTAGAAGGAATTATTTCTATAAGAAGACTTATATTGAGTAATAAAGATGTATTAATAAAAGATATTATGAAGGAAAACTATGTTTCTATAAATACTTTTGATGATCAAGAATATGTTGCTAGTCAATTTAAAAAATATGATTTAGTTTCTATGCCAGTAGTTGATAAGGAGCATAGATTAGTTGGAATCATAACTATAGATGATATAGTTGATATAATAGATCAAGAAAATACAGAGGATTTTCATAAGATGGCAGCTATGGAGCCTTCAGAAGAAGAATACCTAAAAACAGGGGTTTTTGAGTTAGCAAAACATAGAATACTTTGGCTTTTAGTACTTATGATATCAGCCACATTTACAGGAAATATTATTAGAAAATCGCAAGATGTTCTTCAATCTGTAGTTATACTTGCATCCTTCATACCAATGTTAATGGATACTGGTGGAAACTCAGGCTCACAATCTTCGACTTTAGTTATAAGAGGTTTAGCGTTGGGCGAAATAAAGCTTAAAGATATATTTAAAGTTATGTGGAAAGAGTTTAGGGTGAGCGTAGTTGTAGGTATAGCTTTATCAGTAGTTAATTTTTTAAGAGTATACTTTATAGAAAAAGTAAGTTTTATGGTGTCTATGACAGTATGCATAAGCTTATTCTTCACAGTAGTATTGGCAAAAGTTGTAGGTGGAATATTACCTATAGTTGCTAAAAAATTAAAGCTAGACCCAGCTATAATGGCTAGTCCATTAATTACAACTATAGTAGATGCAGTGGCGCTTTTAATTTATTTTGGTACAGCTCAAATGTTGCTCGGAATATAATGCTATAAATTAATAATTCTATGGGAAATTTAGTAGCAGAATCTTTAATAAAAAAATATATATAGTGGAACAGTACCTACTGGAGAATATATATTTAATTATATAAATATTATAAATAGACATATGTATGTTTAATTTTTTTAATATACATATGTCTATTTAAATTTATATTTGAAAATAAATTATAAAATTTATAATTTAGATAAAAATTATATAAATTTTTATCTATAAAATAATATAATATTTTAAAATTTATTAATAAAGATATTAATTTAATTTAATGAGGGATTAGTTAAGTGAATTGGCCTTTGTAGCATTATATAATTTTATTATATAAAAATAATTTTATATAATATAGTATACAAAATTATAATATATTATGGAATTATAAAATTTTATAAATAATTATAAAATCTTATCGTTGACAGTTTATAAAATTGAATTTATAATAGAACAAAATGAAGGTTGAACACATTTAAAAATTCATATTAGCCCATGATGAGAATAGTAGCTTAAATATAAGTTAAAGAGAGTCAGTGCTTGGTGAAAACTGATACTGTGTATTTTGGCGAATCCACCTCGGAGGTAATTGCGATGAGCAATACGGTTAAAACCGTTATATTTTTGAGAGAATCATATAATTTTTTATATGGTTAATAAGGGTGGCAACGCGAGTCAATCGTCCCTACGAAGGGATGGTTGGCTCTTTTTGTATTATAAAAACAGAGTATATACTGAGATTAAAAGAAATTATACCTTCATTATATAATTTAATATAATTATATTTATACAATAAAAATTAAATATAAATCAATAATTAATTGATTAAATAAAGAGCGAAAAATAGGATTCCTATATATTTTTATGAAGATTTTACTTTAGTAATTTATAATATTAAAGTAAAATTTGATAAAAATAGATTCGTCAAATTAGAGTATATTAGTAAATAAACACTTTGCTAGTAAAATATATAAAAAATATAAATTCATAGTTCAGAATATTGAAAAAATAATCAAGATTATAGTGAAAATTAAGAGGAGGATATTTATTATGCATAAAAGATTATTTATTCCAGGACCAGTAGAAGTAGAGAAGGATGTATTAGAAAAAATGAGTACGGCTATGATAGGGCATAGAAGCAAAGAAGCATCAGCTCTTCAGAAAAATATTAGTGATAAATTAAGAAGAGTTTTTAACACAAAAGAGGAAATTTTACTATCAACATCTTCTGGTAGTGGTCTTATGGAAGGTACTATAAGATGTACAACAGTTAAGAGAGCAGCAGTATTTGCTATAGGAGCCTTTGGTAAGAGATGGTATGACATGGCTGTAGCAAACAATGTACCAGCAGATTTATATGAGGTTCCATGGGGTGAAGCTGTAAAATCAGAGTTAGTAGAAGAAGTTCTATCTACAGGAAAATATGATTCTATTTTTATAACTCATAATGAAACATCTACAGGGATTATGAATCCAGTAGAAGAAATAAGCAAGGTTATAAAAAAATATCCAGAAGTAATATGGTCATTGGATTGTGTTAGTTCTATGGGCGGAACAAAAATAGATGTAGATAAACTAGGAGTTGATATATGTATAACTTCTACTCAAAAAGCATTAGCATTACCACCAGGAATGGCTATATGCTCATTTTCTCAAAGATCTGTAGAGAGAGCAGAAAAAGTTACTAATAGAGGGTACTATTTAGATTTACTTTCTCTTTATAAATATATACAAAAGAAGAACTATCAATATCCATCAACACCTTCTTTATCTCATATGTTTGCAATGGACTATAGATTAGATAAAATTTTAGAAGAAGGCCTTGAAAAAAGATATGAAAGGCATATAGAAATGGCAGAGTATGTAAGAGCATGGGCTAGAAAATACTTTAAAATTTATGGAGATGAAAAGTATTTATCAAATACCTTAACTAATATAGAAAATACAAGAAATATAGATATTAAAAAATTAAATGAAGAGTTAGGAAAAAGAGGTTTCCAAATATCTAATGGATATGGAAAATTAAAAGATAAGGGCTTTAGAATAGCACACATGGGACAATGCACTTTAAAAGATATAAAAGAATTATTAGAAAATATAAACGATATTCTAAATTTAAAATAACTTATTTGAAAGGATGAAATTTATGATAAAAATATTAGTTTCTGATGGAATGGATCAGAATGCTTTAAATAAATTAAAGGCACAAGGATTTGTAGTATTAGATAAACATTTTGAAAAAGAGGAGCTTAAAGAAAAAATAAAAGATTTTGATGCTATTATAATAAGATCAGCTACTAAAGTAGACAAGGAAATAATAGATGCAGGAATGAAAGGCAATCTAAAATTGGTTGTAAGAGCGGGTGTTGGACTTGATAATGTAGATTTAGAATATGCTAAAGAAAAAGGTGTTACTGTTTTTAATACACCTAAAGCTAGTAGCGTATCTGTAGCAGAATTAACTATAGGACACATGTTTTGCATAAGTAGATTTATAAATACAGCAAATGTAACTATGCTTCAAGGAAAGTGGGAAAAGAAAAAATATAAAGGAACAGAGATATATGGAAAGACATTAGGCTTAATAGGATTTGGAAGGATAGCTAGAGAGGTAGCTAAAAGAGCTAATGCTTTAGGTATGGATGTGATTTATTATGATATAGCAGGTAAGTGTGAAGAATACAGAGAATTTAAATGCTGTACTTTAGATTATTTATTAAATAACTCAGATTTTATATCTGTTCATATACCTTTTGATAAGGATAGAGGAGCTTTATTAAAAGAAGAAGAATTTAATAAGATAAAAGATGGAGTATATATAATAAATTGTGCTAGAGGTGGAGTAATAGAAGAAGAAGTTCTTTTAAAAGCGCTTAATGATGGAAAAGTAACAGCAGCAGCTCTAGATGTATTTGAAAATGAGCCAAAACCTAAAAAAGAACTTATAGATCATGAAAGAGTAAGTGTAACACCTCATATAGGAGCATCTACTAAAGAAGCACAAATGAGAATAGGAGAAGAAATAGTAGATATATTAGATAATTTTTTTAATATAGGAGGAGAAACACATGACCATATTAAAGTCATTTAAAGCTATAAGACCTAATAAAGGATTTGATAATAAAATAGCAGCCCTACCTTATGATGTAGTTAATACTGATGAAGCTAAAGACATAGGGGATAAAAACCCCTATTCTTTCCTGCATATAGATAGAGCAGAAATAGATTTAAATAAAGATATTAATCCTTATGATCAAAAAGTTTATGACAAGGCAAGAGAAAATTTAAATACTATGATAAAAAAAGAACTATTTATAAAAGAAGAAAAGCCAATGTTGTATATTTATAGTCTTAATATGAATGGAAATATACAAACAGGTATAGTTGGGTGCTTATCTATTGACGATTACATGAATAATGTAATAAAAAAACATGAATACACTAGAGAAGAAAAAGAATTAGATAGAATAAAACATGTAGATACTTGCAGCGCTCATACAGGACCTATATTTTTAACTTATAAATATGAAGAAAAACTAAATGCTATAATAGAAAATCATACTAAAAATAAAGCTTTATATGATTTTGTTGCAGAAGATGGAGTTAAGCATACAGTATGGCAAATAGATGATGAAAGTAAAATAGAAGAAATATGTCGCATATTTAAAACTATACCTTCTGTTTATATAGCAGATGGACATCATAGAGCAGCTTCAGCAGTAAAAGTAGGGTTAAAAAGAAGAAAAGAAAATGAGAACTATACAGGGGAAGAGGAGTTTAATTATTTCTTAGGTGTACTTTTCCCACATAAAGAATTGGAAATAATGGATTATAATAGAGTAGTAAAGGACACATTGGATTATACAGAAGAAGAATTTATAAATAGAATAGAAGAAAAATTTATAGTAAAAGAATATGATCCTAAAGTAAAAAATGAAAAAGCTATAGAAGCTTGTGAGATGCAGAATAACTTACAAGATGGACAATTAGAAAGCAAAAATATAGAGAATATGCAGTATAGATCTGAAGAAAAATATAAGTTTGGTATGTATTATAAAAACAAATGGTATGTTTTGACTGCGAAGCCAGATACATTTAATGCTGAAGATGAAGTGGAATCACTAGATGCGGCAATACTACAAAATAATTTATTAGAACCAATACTTAAAATAAAAGATCCAAGAAAGGATAATAGAATAGATTTTGTAGGTGGCATAAGGGGATTAAAAATACTAGAAGAATTAGTGGATAAAACAGAAAACGGGGTAGCATTTTCTATGTATCCTACAGCTATAGAAGAAATAATAAAAATTGCTGATAATAATAAAGTTATGCCACCAAAATCTACTTGGTTTGAACCAAAATTAAGAAGTGGATTATTTATACATGAAATATAATGAAGTATACTCACTAAAAAAGAATAATTAATAGAAAAATAAAGATTTAATATATGAAAAAAGAGAAAGAATAGCAAAGCGGTATTAAAAATATAAATATGAATGATAGTTAGTTAATAATTAAAAAAATTTTAACTAAGAATAAAGAATATTAAATTGGCTAGAGAATAAGGGGTGAAAGCTAATTTGAAATTAAAGGGAAATAATAAAAAGGGAGCATTATAGATAGAATAAATGGGGTAGAAGGAATAAGGGAAGGTATTGATTTTCAAGACTTCATAAAGTGTTGAAGAGAAATATTTAAAAGCCTTATTCTTTTTTATTTTTCTTATTTATATGATTTTATTATTATATCAATCCAGCACAGCATATACTATCTAATTTTTAATGCTTATTCAAGTAATAATCCTAAATACTTTTTGTATTTTTATATTTCCCATTATGTATGTTTAGATGAAACTTAATAATTTTAATAAATAAGCTCAATACAAAAAAATAGTTTTTAAATGATATAAATGGTTTTTTTAGACAACATAAGGATATACTAACTGTATCGATTTCTATAGTTCTTAAGAGCTATTGTAAAAAAGGTTGAAGTAACATATAAGAAATTAGTAGAGTTAGAGCAAAAGAGTCAGAACAAAATATAAACCTTTAAAATAATAGATTATTTCAAAATATATAATTAGAAAGGACGATGATTATGTCATTTAAAATCAATGATATTGTTACTTGGGTTGGAAAAATAGACTGGGAATTAAGAAGTTTTCATGGGAAGGAATATTCTACGGATAAGGGGTCATCTTATAATTCATATCTAATCAAAGATGAAAAAAATGTACTTATAGATACTGTTTGGCAACCATTTGCAAAGGAATTTATTTTTAATTTAAAAAAGGAAATAGATTTAGATAAGATCGATTATATTATTGTAAATCATTCAGAAAGTGACCATAGTGGAGCATTACCTGAACTCATGAAGGAGATTCCAAATACTCCTATATATTGTACTAAAAATGGAGCAAAATTACTAAAGGCTCATTATCATGAGGATTGGAATTTTGTTGAGGTTAAAACAGGAGATACTTTAGAAATAGGGGAAAATAAATTGATATTTGTTGAAGCAAGAATGCTTCATTGGCCAGATAGTATGTTTACTTATTTAAGTGGTAAAAATATATTGTTTAGTAATGATGCTTTTGGACAGCACTATGCATCAGAACTTATATATAATGATAAAGTTGATAGTTCAGAATTATTACAAGAAGCAATAAAATATTATGCAAATATTTTAACACCTTTTAGTCCATTAGTAATAAAGAAAATAGAGGAAATCTTAAGTTTTAATCTACCAGTTGATATGATTTGTCCTAGTCATGGTGTCATTTGGAGGGAAAAGCCCCTTCAAATTGTAGATAAATATATGGAATGGGCTAAAAATTATGGAGAAAATCAAGTTACTATAATTTATGATACCATGTGGAATAGCACAAGAAGAATGGCAGAGACTATAGCAGAAGGTATAAAGAAAATAAATAAAGATGTTGTAATAAAAATTTTTAATTCCTCAAAAAATGATAAGAACGATATTATAACAGAAGTATTTAAATCAAAATTAATCCTTGTGGGATCTTCAACAATAAATAAGGGAATGTTATCATCTACAGCATCAATACTAGAAATGATAAAAGGACTTGGATTTAAAGGGAAAAAAGCCGCAGCATTTGGAAGTTACGGATGGGGTGGAGAATCTGTTAAACTTATTACAAAAGAATTAAATAAAGCAGGATTTGAAATAATAAATGATGGAATAAGAGAAATATGGAATCCTGATGATGAAGCACTAGATAGATGTAGAAGTTTTGGAAAGTATATAGGAGAAAATATTAAATAATAATATATAAGTGGTTATAGAAAAAGGGGTAGGTTAAGATTAAATACTTATAACCTCTCTTTTTTTATTTCAAAATAAGTATATTATGTATTGAAAAGGTAAGAATTATAAAATAGTGTTTACATATTAATTATGTTAATAATAATTGACATTGAGGTGAGAAGTTTATGAAAGAAATATTACATTTAGGAATTGATATAGGATCAACAACTATTAAGATTGTATTATTAGATATGAAAGATAATATTATTTATAGTAAGTATGAAAGACACTATTCTAATATAAAAGAAGTTGTAATTTTCTTTATAAAAGAAGTTTTTAAGAAATATAAAAATTATGATATTACAGTAATGATGACGGGATCTAGTGGATTATCATTATCAAAGCTTTTAGGAGTATCTTTTATTCAAGAAGTTATTGCTTGTACAGAAGCAGTTGAAACTTTTATGAATAATGTGGATGTAGCCATAGAATTAGGTGGTGAGGATGCAAAAATAACATATTTTGGGGATAGTTTAGAGCAACGTATGAATGGAGTATGTGCAGGTGGTACAGGAGCTTTTATAGATCAAATGTCTACACTACTTGAAACAGACGCTGAGGGATTGAACGAATTAGCTAAGAATCATAAAATAATTTATCCAATTGCTGCAAGATGTGGAGTTTTTGCAAAGACTGATATACAATCTCTTATAAACGAAGGAGCTACTAAAGAGGACATAGCTGCATCCATATTTCAGGCTGTGGTAAATCAAACTATAAGTGGTCTTGCTTGTGGAAAGCCTATAAAGGGAAATGTTGCTTTTTTAGGAGGGCCTTTATATTTTTTATCAGAGCTTAGAAAAAGATTTATTGATACTTTAAAATTAAAAAAAGATAAAATATTGTTTCCCCAAAATCCTCAATTATTTGTTGCTATTGGCGCGGCTATACAATCTAAAAAAGAGAAAGTTATAACTTTTGAAAAGTTATTAGAAGCTGTTGAAAACTTGGATAATATCAATAATATGGATGGTTCATATACGCTAGAGCCATTATTTAAAAATGAGAAGGAATTACATAATTTTAGGCAAAGGCATTACAACTGTAAGTCGAAGAGGAGAGATATAAATTCATACGAAGGAGAAGTTTTTTTAGGTATAGATGCTGGATCTACAACCACTAAAGCTATATTAATAGATAATGAAGGGGCCATTTTATATTCTTTTTATGATAGTAACAAAGGGAATCCTATAGAAATTACCATAAAGATATTAAAGGAAATATATAGTAAAATTAATAAAAGAATAAAAGTTGCTAAGGTTGCAGTTACTGGTTATGGAGAAAGACTTATCAAGTCAGCTTTGAACATTGATATTGGAGAAGTTGAAACTGTTGCACACTATAGAGCAGCAAAGTATTTTTCAAGGGATGTGGACTTTATTCTTGATATAGGAGGTCAAGATATGAAGTGCATAAAGATAAAAGATGGTGTAATAAACTCTATTCAATTAAATGAGGCTTGTTCATCGGGCTGTGGCTCTTTTCTTGATATGTTTGCGCAATCTTTAAACATGAGTATTGAAGATTTCTCTAAAGAGGGATTGTTATCAAAAAATCCAGTAGATTTAGGATCAAGATGTACTGTATTTATGAATTCTAAAGTTAAGCAAGTGCAAAAGGAAGGTGCGGACATTGGAGCTATATCCTCTGGATTATCTTATTCCGTAATTAAAAATGCTCTTTATAAAGTTATAAAAATTAAAAAAACAGAGGATCTTGGAAAAAAAATTATAGTACAAGGTGGAACTTTTTATAATGAGGCTGTTTTAAGATCTTTTGAAAAAATTACTGGTAAAGATGTCATAAGACCTGATATTGCTGGACTTATGGGAGCCTTTGGAGCTGCTCTTATCGCAAAAGATAGATATAATGAAGATGAAATTTCTAATATTTTAGGTGAGGCACAGATCGAGAATTTTAGAATGTCAAATGAATTTAGGCATTGTGGATTATGTAGTAACAATTGTTTACTTACTGTAAGTAAATTTTCTGATGGAAGAAAATTTATTTCAGGTAATAGATGTGAAAGATGTAAAGGTGCAACTAAAAATACAAAAAAAGCGGAAAATTTATTTGATTACAAATATAAAAGAATCTTTGGATATAAATCTCTCTCAATAGAAAAAGCAACGAGAGGAGAAGTAGGTATACCAAGAGTTTTAAATATGTACGAAAATTATCCGTTTTGGCATACTTTTTTTACAGAACTAGGTTTTAGAGTAGTATTATCTCCTAATTCTACAAAAAAAATTTATAATGAAGGTATTGATACTATACCATCAGAATCTATTTGTTATCCTGCAAAAATTGCTCATGGACATATATTAAGTCTTATAAAAAAAGGCTTAAAATTTATATTTTACCCATGCATTTCTTATGAGAGATTAGAAGATAAAAGAGCAGATAATCATTATAATTGTGCTATAGTAATTTCTTATCCAGAGGTGGTCAAAAACAATATTGTATCTTTAAGAAATAAAGATATAATATATAAAAACCCATTCTTAAATTTTAATGATAGAAAGTCAATGAAGAAAAACTTATACGAGGAACTAAAGATATTCAATGTAAATGAAAAGGAAATAAACAATGCAGTTGATAAAGCTTATAAGGAAGTAGAAAATGTTAAAGAGGATATAAAAAATAAGGCATTAGAAATGTTAGGAAACTTAGATAAAAACAATGGAAAAGGTATTGTATTAAGTGGAAGACCTTATCATTTAGATTTGGAAATAAATCATGGTATACCAAATATGATAGCAGAAGAAGGTTTGGCAGTTTTTACAGAGGATTCTGTAGCTGATTTAGTTGAAATCCCAAGGCCATTAAGAGTATTGGATCAATGGACTTATCATTCAAGAGCTTATAGGGCGGCACAATTTGTAGGTACTAGAAAAAATTTAGAACTAATTCAATTAAACTCTTTTGGGTGTGGATTAGATGCTATTGCTACAGATCAAGTGCAAGAAATATTAGAGGGTTTTGGTAAAATATATACATTACTTAAAATAGATGAAGTTAATAATTTAGGAGCAGCTAGAATTAGAGTACGCTCTCTTAAAGCTGCTATGGATAGTATAAATAAAAATTCAGTTTCACATTCAAAAATTATTAAATCTTATGATAAAACTATATTTACAAAAGATATGAAAGAAAAACATACTATACTTTGTCCACAATTTTCATCAATACATTTAGAGTTACTAGAAGTGGCTTTTAAAAGTTCTGGATATAACTTAAATGTATTACCTACAGTTAATCATCACACTATAGAAGAAGGATTAAAATATGTAAATAATGATACTTGTTATCCTGCTATTGTAATAGTAGGTCAAATTATAAGTGCTCTTAAGTCTCAAAAGTATGATTTAAATAATACTTCTGTAGTAATTTCTCAAACAGGAGGCACATGTAGAGCATCTAACTATATTTCTCTTATAAGAAAAGCATTAAAAGATGCAGGATATGAATATATACCAGTTATATCTTTAAGTGCTCAAGGAATAGAGAATAATCCTGGATTCAAAATAACTTTACCAATGATTAATAAATCATTAATGGCATTGGCTTATGGAGATATGCTTTTAAAAATGACAAATAGGGTAAGACCCTACGAAAAAATAAAGAATTCAACAAAATTACTTTATTTAAAATGGTTATATAGATGCAAAGATAATATATATGAAGGAAATTTTAAAGAGTTCAAAAATATTACAAAAGAAATGATAAGTGAATTTGATAATTTAGATACTAGCGATATAATTAAGCCAAAAGTAGCAGTAGTAGGAGAGATTTTCTTAAAATATAATAGTTTAGCGAATAATAACATTATAGGAATATTAGAAAGAGAAGGAGCAGAGGTAATAATACCAGATTTAATGTATTTTTTATTATATTGTGCTTACAATCAGAAATTTAAATATGAAAACTTAGGCGGAAATTTAAAGGGATTATTAATTGGCAGATTAGCTATTAAATACATAGAGTTTTATACAATAGAGATGAAAAAAGCGTTAAGTAGTAGTAAAAGATTCATGATGCCACAAAAAATTGAGAAATTAGCTAAAGGAAGAGAAGGAATTTTATCCTTAGGTAATCAAGCTGGAGAAGGGTGGCTATTGACAGCAGAAATAGTAAATTTATTAGAATCTGGAGTTAATAATATGATTTGCATACAGCCTTTTGCATGTTTACCAAACCATGTTATAGGAAAAGGTATGATTAGAGAGATTAAAAGAAGATATCCTTATTTAAATATTGCGCCAATAGATTATGATCCTGGAGCAAGTGAAGTTAATCAACTAAACAGAATAAAACTTATGCTTTCTACTGCCATTAAAAATTTAGAAAAAGATAAAAAAAGTGAAGTAGAAATAAAAAATAAAGGATTCAATTAATAGAACTTAAAATAAGCAATTACCTAGTAAGGAAGAGAATAATAAAGACTCTCCCTTACTAGGTAATTATATTGCCCTTTCGATTTTGTTACTATCAGAAAGTGAAGGTGCTTTTACAAATTCATTTTTTAGACTTCTTCTAAGGGATATCATTGCAGTTATCATTATAAAAGCAAATGGAAAGGCTGCTATTATAGAAACTGTTTGTATCATATCCAATCCTCCCGCTAGTAGAAAAGCAATAGTTAAGGAAGCTTGAATTATTCCCCAAATAAACTTTTTAGAATTTTTAGGATTTAAGTTTCCATTAGAGGAAAGCATAGCTAATACGAAGGTTGCAGAGTCTGCAGAAGTAACAAAGAAAGTTCCTAAAAGCATTATGGCGATTAAGGAAATAATATAACCAAAGTGATATTCATTCATAACAACAAAGAAGGCAGTTTCGGCTCTTTTAATTGCATTAATTGCTACAGCATTTGTGACATGGAAGCCCATTGTTCCAAATACTGCAAACCATATGAAACAGATTAAAGATGGGACAAGTAAAACTCCTAATAAAAATTCTCTTATAGTTCTTCCTTTAGAAATTCTAGCTATAAATATTCCTACAGGAGGAGCCCAAGCTATCCACCATCCCCAATAGAATATAGTCCATTTTTTATACCAATTACCATTAACAAATATATTATTATTATCTATTACAAGTTCTTTTATATAAACTCCTAATCCGGAAAATAAATTTTTACCCATAGCTAAAGTAGGGCCAATTATTATTACGAATATCAATAAAATTGTTGCTAACAGCATGTTCAAATTAGATAAAGTTTGAATACCTTTATTAAGACCTGAAGAAGCAGAAGCTATAAAACATATAGTAACCAAAGTTATTATTATAAGTTGAACTTTAATGTTTTCAGGAATATTAAATAAGTAGTTTAAGCCTGCATTAATTTGAAGTGTACCAAGTCCAAGGGAAGTAATTACTCCCGCTACAGTTGCAAATATAGTGAAAACGTCTATTATATTTCCAATCCAACCAGAGGCTTTTTTTTCACCTATTATAGGTATTAATAAACTGCTCATCAAAGCTGGTTTTCCTTTTCTAAACTGAAAATAAGTTAATGCTAAAGCTAGAACAGCATAACAAGACCAAGCTGAGATACCCCAATGTAGAAATGATTTTGTCATAGCAAAAGTTTTGGCTTCCTGTGTAAAGCCTTGTAATTTAAAGGGATGAATATAATGGTTTAAAGGTTCTGCAACTCCCCAAAAGATTAAACCTATACCCATACCGGCACTAAAAAGCATAGTAAACCAAGAAATCAAACTGTATTCTGGTTTTTCATTATTTTTTCCTAATTTTATTTTTCCATATTTACCAAAGGCTGCCCACATACAAAAAATAAAAAAAGATAGCATAACCAGTATATAAAACCAAGAGAACCTATCTAGTAAGAAATTTAATATATTTTTAGTAGATTTTGAAAAAGAATTAATATTAAAAAAAGCCAACAGTAATATAAGTAATAAGCTTATGATTGATACATAAAAAACTTTTTCTTTTTTAAATTTTTGAATCATACAAATCCTCCTCAAACTGACAACTTATAAAAAAAAGAGGTATGCCAGATTGTGATTTTAATTATAACACATATATTTAAATTTGTAAAATTTGCTAATTTTATTTTTGTTATCTAAATTTTGAGTTTATTTAAAATCAATGTATAATTGTAATAGTAGCTGTTATTTAGTCAGTAATTATTAAATTGTCAGCATCATAAAAATACAAATTATTCTTAGTTAATTTATCCGATGATTATTTACTCTAATACTCCAACTTATTCAAAGTTAGAGTAAAGTCGGATACATCCCTGGATAAGGATTTTCCTAAAGGATAACGACTTCTAAAGAGTAAAACTTCTAAGAATTATGTTAATAAGCTTTAGAAAGTAAAAACTTCATCTAAAGCCAAGAACCCTGTTTATAAGAATTCATTTAAAATAAGATTATATATTAAACTGTTTTATAGAATTTTATACTACTAAATAGCAGATGAAGTTTTAATATAATTTAAATAATATGAGTATAAGGAGAAGAATTATGGAAAATACAGATACTCCCAAATATATGAAAATAGCAATAGATATAGCTCAAAAAATTTATAACAATGAATTTAAAGTGGGGGAAAAAATTAGAGGAAGATCTACTCTTTCAAGTAAATATAATGTATCTCCAGAAACTATAAGAAGATCTGTTTCTTTACTTAAAGATATGCAGGTAGTAGAAGTTACAGAAAAAAGCGGTATATATATTAAATCCATGGAAAATGCATATCTATTTATACATAGATTTAATGCTAAAAATAATATTAAAGAACTTAGGAAGAAGATAAAATCTCTTCAAAAAGAAAAAATGAAAATTGAAAAAGAAATAGATAAATACATGGATTTGATTTTAGAAAACTCCATTCAATTTGAAAATATAAATTTAGAAGCTTCTTATGAAATGGTTATATATTCAAATTCTTATATAGTAAATAAAACTATTTCTGATACAGAATTTTGGAAGCATACTAATAGTACAATAATATCTGTAAAAAGGAATGATAAGATGTATATATCTCCAGGGCCTTATTTTAAATTTGAAGCAGGAGATATTATAAGAGTTATATGTAGCGATGAGGACTTAGATAGAGCTAAAAATTATATACAACAAGAATTGAAATAGGTGAAATATTAGCTAATAAAGTATTTATATTAGGAATAAAATTATCATCTACTCCGACGTGATAATCATTAAATTTTTTATTATAGCTAAAATTATTTTTTAGTATATGATTTAATTTTTAACTATAATTTAATTTTATGGTAATATAAAATAGTAAGTAAAAATAATTAGATTATTTTAAGGAGGTATTTTATGTCAGCAAATTTCACATTAAATTTAGAAAAGGCTATGGAGCATTTACATAGAAATGGCGCTTTTTTAACTGGTAATGTAGATGGAAAAGTAAATACTATGACCATATCTTGGGGAGATATAGGCTTTCAGTGGAGAAGACCTGTATTTATAACTTTAGTTAGAGAAAGCAGATATACCAAGGAATTTATAGATAAAAGTGGTGAGTTTACAGTAACAATTCCTTTTTATGATAGCATGAAAGAAGCTTTAGCGTTTTGTGGATCAAAGTCTGGAAGAGATTATGATAAGATAAAAGAATGCAATTTAAATTTAATAGATAGTGATAAGGTAAATACTCCAGTTATAAAAAGTAATGGAATGCATTATGAATGCAAGGTTATTTATAAACAACCTTTAGATTTAAAAGCTATGGACAAAGAATTATTAGATACATTCTATAATGATGGTAACAATCATGTTTTATATTATGGAGAAATTTTAAATTGTTATAAATTATAATATTTAAAATTAGTGATATATTATATTTCTTTTATAAGAGTATCTCAAAATAGATTTAATTTTAAGGTAGAAACATAAAAAATACATATAATAAAGGTTTATTATTGTATTTATATGTTTGACTTTTAAAATTAAATCTATTTTTATTTAAAGGTACTTTTTTATTTTAAAAGAAAAATAATTGGATGGGTATTTATAAAATATATAGAAATATTAAAGTTTGGATTAATTTACAAGTATAATATTTAAATAATAGGAACAATAATGTATAATAATTACTAATTAATATATTTCTTCAATATTTATTAAAGTATAATTTCTTTAGTTTGAGTTAAAAATTTAATTAAAGGGATATTAGAAGATTATTATTAGGGATTAGAAAGTCTTGTCTTAAGTTATCCAATAATTACCTAATATAATACTCCTCATTTTCTTCGAAGTGGGAGTAAAGATGTACATTTTGATAGCCATTTGCTCTAGGCTTTAGAGCAAGTAAAAACTCTCTCTGAAGCCAAGAACTTTGTTTATTTTTAATTAATATAATACCAGTATATAAAAAATAATATAGAAAGAAGATGAATTTTAAATGTATACTAATACAATAGCTCCAAAAGAAGCTAAGAAAATGTTAAGCGAAAGAAATGATATAATAGTTTTAGATGTGAGAAATGAAAATGAATATAGAGAAGGACATATAAAAGGTAGTAAATTGATGCCTGTGGAATCACTAGAAACAGATATTGAAGATGAAGTACCAGATAAAAATTCTACAATTTTTATCTATTGTAACAGTGGAAAAAAAGCTAAAATTGGTTATGATCATTTAAAGGAACTAGGTTATAATAATCTATATGATTTGGGTGGAATAGAAGATTGGCCTTATGAAATAGAAAGATAATTATTTATGTTTATATAACTAATAAGGGAATTGCATAATTACAAATTTAAAAATAATAGTTATAGTATATTATGTTTTCATAATATCAATCATAATATATTATTTATGAGATTTAAATTGGATTATGCAATTCTCTTAATGTTTAATATATAAATATATGTTAAGTTCTAGGCTTGATAATAGAAAGAACATAATTTTAATTAGAAATATAATTTTATGAATATGAGAACTGTAATAGAGAAAGATGTAGGGGAGGATGTAATTTAATGGGGTATACAGTAATAGATATAATAGATAATTTAATATGTATAGAAAAAAAAGGATATAACATGTTTAAAGAAATAAGTGAAAGTTGTAAAGATAGTAAAGTTTCTATAGTTGCAAAAACAATAGCTAATCAGGAAAATAAGCATATACAATATTATGAAAATCTTAAAGAGAATATAGAAACTTTAGATAAAGAGGAGATAGATTTTTTTATTTATGATAAAGTATCTTCTAGAATACAGCAATTTAAGTTTAATATGAATATTACTGAAATGACTAATATAAAAGAATTAATAAATTTTTCTATAGATTTTGAAAAAGAAAATTTAGCATTGTTGATAGATATACAAGGACAATTAATAAGAAATGAAACTGATACTAGTGTGTTGGCCTATAATGTTATAGAAAAAATAATAAATGAAGAGAAAAAACATATACAACTATTAAATCCATATTGTAAGTAAATTTAAAATTAGGGTTAGTATATTTATAATTATAAGAAAAATTATACCAAATAGGTTTAAATAAGAAATTTTGGTAGTACTAATAGAAAGTGAAATTTTCATAAGATTGTTAGAATTATTTTTTATATATAATATTATTTCTAAGTTTATGAACAAATTATTAAGAATTTTCACAAAATGGGGGGAATGTTTATTAATAATTATAATAGCCATAATTATTAATAAACTAGGTTTTAAAAATTAGTATCAAATAAATAATAGGAGGATTTTATTATGATTATTGATAAAGAGCAAATAAAAAATATGAATCCGTATATATTATTGAGTTTAGTAAATACCAAGCTAAGGGATGAATTTAAAAATTTAAAAGATTTTTGTGAAACTTATGATCTTAAACAAGATGAAATTGAAAATAAAATGAAAAGCATAGAGTATAAATATGATAGTGAAATAAACCAATTTACTAGTATTTAAACTGGAAAAGTAAGATTTAATTTTGCTTTATTTTAAATATAGTATGATGTAAATTAAAAATTAAGTTTTTATCTTTTATAGAATTTTATTTATATAACAATATAGAATATTATTATAATTTTTTGATTTTATATATTTACTATTATAAAATATAATCAATGTATTTTAAAAGGAGTAAAAATATGCAATTATATAAAATCAATAATTATAAAGTAATCGCTAAAAATTTTTATAGAGAAAGAAATATAGATAAAGCTTTAGAATTCTATAATAAAGCTTATAATACTCCAATGGGTTCAAGGGATATAGAATTATTATTGGATATGGCTTTAGTATATGATGAGTTAGAGGAATACGAAAAGGCTGAAAAAAAATATAAAGAAATTTTAAAAGTTAATTCAAAGGACTCTAGAGCTTTTTATGGATTAGCTATAATATATGATAACAAAGAGGAATATAACAAAGCTATAAAATTATATGAGAAGGCTATAGAATATGATAAGAATTATAATAGAGCCTACTTTTTTTTAGCAGGAGCTTATGACAACCTAGGGGAAAAGGAAAGGGCTATAAAATGTTATGAAAAGGTAATATCCTTGGATAAAAAGGATTTTTGGAGTTATGTAAATTTAAGCTCTATATATGAGGAGTTAGGTTTATTAGAAAAAGCTTTATATATGGCGGATAAATCTTTGGAATTGTATTCTAATCATTATATGCCTTTATTTAATAAAGGAGTTGTGTATAAGAGGTTAAATAAATTAGAGGAATCTATATTAAATTATAAATTATCTATAGAAGATAATGAAAATTATCCTTATAGTTATTTGAATTTAGCTGTTATATATAAAGAATTAAAGGATTATAAGAAGGCTATAGATATAATAAGTGAAGGTATATTAAATAACGAAGAAGAAGGCTTTTTATATTACAATAGGGCTTGCTATTATACTTATTTAAAAGAATATGAAAAGGCTATAAAGGATTTATATAAGGCAGTAGAATTATATCCTGGATTTGTTAAATATATAAGAGAAGATGAAGAATTACATATATTAAAATCTAGAAAAGATTTTATGAATTTAATCAAATAAATTTAATTTGTCAAAAGTTAATTGGAACTAGCAAAGCTAAAAAATCATTGCATAAGTTAAGGCATAAGAGTTTAGTATACTATAATTTTAATTGCAATATACAATAACTATATTTAATTCAGAATATTTTATGTGTAAAGGGAAGGAATAAACATTTATGAAATTACTAAAAGATAAAATTTTAAAAGAGGGTACATTATTAGAAGGAAATATACTTAAGGTAGATAGCTTTTTAAATCATCAAATGAATGTGAAATTATTTAATGAAATGGGAAAAGAATTTAAAAAAAGATTTGAAGGATGTAATATAAATAAGATATTAACTATTGAATCTTCAGGTATAGGGATTGCTACTATAGTGTCTCAATATTTTGATTTTTGCCCTGTGGTTTTTGCTAAAAAAGTAGATGCAGCAAATATGGACAAAGATACCTATGAATCAAAGGTACACTCTTTTACTAAAAACAAAACTTATAATGTAAGAGTATCTAAAAAATATATAAACAAAGGCGATAAAATACTCTTAATAGATGACTTTTTGGCTAATGGTTGTGCAGCTTTAGGATTAATAGATATAATAAAGCAAGGTGGAGCAGAGCTTGCAGGTGTAGGAATTGCTATAGAAAAAGGGTTCCAAAAGGGGAGAAAAGAATTAGAAAAAGTAGGTGCTAAAGTAGAATCTTTAGCTATATTAGATAAAATAGAAAATGGTAAAGTGCATTTTAAATAAATATTAAATTAATATATCTTAAAAATATTATTTGAATATAAATTAAAAATAAGTATAAATTTTAATTTATATGTTAAGAAAGTAATAAATATAGTCTAATATTATTTAATATATGCTTTGTTAGTGATAGAATATATTTATATGTATATATTATTATAGTAAGATAAAAAATTAAAGTTATAATTATTATTAAATAATTATAACTTTAATTTTTAATCATAAGTTAGTACAAAATTAAAATTAAAATATGAAATCTTAAAAATAAATATAATTTGTATATTTTAGAAAGGAAGAAAAAAATGAGTGAAATTATAAATTTTAATGACTTAAAAAATAAAGCAACAGATAAAGATCTAGATAAATTTGAGCAATATATGTATAGTCTTTACAGTTCAGTAGCTCAGGGAACTTTAACTATGTCTGATTTTATGAAAAATATACAGGAATATATGGAGAAAAATAACATATCTCAAGAGAAATTTGTAAATATACAAAAAAAATTAATGGAAAAATATACTGAAGCCTATGGAATAAATCTTAAAGACGTAGAAAAACAGATGAAAGATTTAGGAGTAGATGTAAAGGAATTAGGTTTAAATGTAGAAAATTTTAGTTATGAAAATGTTAAAAAGAATATAAGTTTTTATGAGAAATATAATGTTAAACCAGTAATGAAACAAGTTACAGAATATCATATTAAAAATGATAAAAATGATGTTAAAATAGAATTAACAGGAGAGAATATATTTCTTAAAAGTATTAGAAAAATAGATTTAAATGATACTGAACTAAATGAATTTTTATGTTCTTATAAAAAACTTTTTAATGATAAGCAATTATCTATAACTGTTTGTGAGAGCATAACTGTATACAATTATTAATAATGTAAACAATAAATATATTTTAATCTATAAATTTTAGTTATAGTTAACAGTTTAGCTATAACTATTTTTTTGCCTATAAAGGAACCCATTTGCCATACAGGTGTATTAAAATTTTGTTTTAAGATTTTTTATTATAGTAAATAATACTAATAGTACTATTATTTGTGTTAAAATAAAGTTAAATATAAAATACTACAAAGAACACTATAGTAACATAAGCAGCTAGTTAATGTATATTAGATTTTTATATAATATTATGTTTAACAAAAAGTTTATAAACATAAATATAAAACCATGATAAAATTTAATATATTAATAATAAAGAATAGTTATTTTAGTGTATTTAGGAGGAAAAATAATTGTTTAAGGATAAAAAATTTAAGTATTTAGATATAATAATACCTATAGTTTTTTCTTTAGTAATATCTTTTGTGTTAATCGAAATATTAAAAAATTATAATAATGTGTTTTCAGGAATAGGAAAAATTTTTAAAATATTATCACCATTTATAATAGCATTTGTAATAGCATATATATTAAATCCACTAGTTAAATTTTTTGAAAGAAAATTTAAAATTAAAAGAGGTTTAAGTATACTTATATCTTATGTAATAACTTTAGGCGTTATTGTTTTGGTTTTAAGTATGATAGTTCCTAAGGTATTTCAAAGCATAATGGATATATTTCAGAACATACCTTATTTTACAAATAAAGGATATGAAATGGTAAATGATTTATTAGTTAATAATGAGCAATTTGCTAATATAATAAATTCTTCTAATGTATTTAAAGGAAATTATAAAGATTTAATAGATAAAATTGCTAGTTTTACTAGCGTGGGATTAAACACTATTTTAAACCAAACAATATCCTTTACTACATTTATGGTTAATTTAGTTTTTGGATTAATTATAGCTATATATGTTTTAAATGATAGAGAAAAATTTGTGTATAATGGTAAAAGGATTGTTTTCTTAGTATTTAGAGAAAAATATGGTGCAAAAATTATAGAATTTTTTAGAACAGTAAATTCAATGATAAAGTTATATATAGGAATAAAGGCGTTAGATTCTTTAATAATAGGTTTATTAGCTTTAATAGGGTTAATAATATTAAAGTCACCTTATGCTCTTTTAATAGCATTGATAGTTTGTGTAACAAATATGATACCTTACTTTGGACCATTTATAGGTATGATTCCAGCGGTGGTAATAAATTTATTTTATGTACCAGTTAAGGCTTTATGGGTATTAATATTTTTGTTTTTATTGCAGCAATTTGATGCATGGTATTTAGAACCTAAATTGGTTGGAGATAAAGTAGGATTAAGTCCATTTTTAATAATTTTAGGAATAACCATAGGCGGAAGTTTGTTTGGTGTATGGGGAATGCTTTTGGCATCACCAGCTATGGCAGTAATTAAAATATATACTACAAAATTAGCAGAAAAATATAATATATAATAGTAGTATTTAAATAATAAATTGGGGGTAGGGTTATTATGAATAGGAAGACTACTATAAAGGATAAGTTAACTAGAAATATGATGGCTATAGTTTTCTGCATATTTTTAATAATAGCTATATGTACATACATATTTATTAGCAGAGCTATAAAAAATATAGCAGTAAGTGCAGGACCAGGCCTTTCTACTATAGTATCTCGTGAGTTAGAAGGAAAAGATTTAACAGATTTAGTAAATCAAAAGGAAGACAGTGAAATATATAAAAAAATAGATGAAGCTATGACTGTTCTTGTATCTAAAAGTAAAGGAATAATAGATGATGCTACTTTACTAATAAATACAAATGAAGATAAATGGTACTATGTTATAGATAAAAATAAGGACAGCCAATTCAAGTTAGGCAGTGAGTATTCGGATAAAGAAAAGTTAGAAGAAGTTAAAAAGGCCTTAGAGCTTAATACTACACAGGTGAATAATTTAAGTACAGATTTAGAAATATTTATACCTGTTAAAGCCAACAATGGAATAAATTTAGCTATATGTATAGGTATAAAGAGTTCTGTTATAACAAAAGCCAAATATATACTTTTAGGCATTCTATTAATAGTTATGGTAGTTTCACTAATGATTGTGAGAATTATAATAGGCGGCATAACTAGAAAGCAAACGAAATCTATAACGGTACTTGTTAATAAAATGAAAGAGATGTCTAAGTTAGAAGGAGATTTAACTAAAAGAATAGATATTGAAAGTAATGATGAGATTGGTGAATTAGCGCAGTATACAAATGAAATGCTAGATACTATTCAACAAATATTAATAGATGTAAAGGATGTATCAGATAGATTAAATAGTGATAATAAAGAATTCAATAATGCTTTTAATAGATCAGCAGAACAATTTCAAGATACCACAATGCTCACTAAAAACATAAATGAAAAAATACACAATCAAAGCTTATGGTTAGGGGATATATCTAACAGTGTAAGTCAGTTTAATGATACTGTAAAAGATGTAACTCTTAGTACGAAAGAAGTGGCAGCACAATCTATAAATACTACTAATAGTGCTAATGACGGAAATGAATATATAAAAAAATTAGAGGTCCATTCTAATGATATTTCAAAGGTTGTAAATAAAACTTCAACTTTAGTTAATAGTTTGGGAAATAAATCAGAACAAATAAATGGTATAGCAGATACTATAGGAGCCATAGCGGACCAAACTAATCTTTTGGCTCTTAATGCATCTATAGAAGCTATGCATGCAGGAGAGAGAGGTAAAGGTTTTGCGGTAGTTGCAGAGGAAGTTGGTAAATTAGCCTTTGAATCTTCAAAATCCTCAGAAGAAATATTTAATTTAATTCAAGAAGTAAGACAAGGTATAAACAGTGCAGAAGTTTCAATGCAAGAGGTTTCTAAAAAAACAGTAGAACAGACAGATTTTATAAAAAGTGTATCAGATAAGTTTAAAGATATAGTGTATTCTATAAATAAGGTTTCAAAAAAAGTTGAAGAAGTATCAAAAGCTTCTGATAATATGGCTATTAATTTGTCAGATATAAAAAATCAAATAGAGAATTTAACTGGAGTTTCGGAGGAAAATAGTAAATCTACTAACCAAATTGCGTTAAATGTGGAAGAACAAATTTTATCAATAAAACAATTGTCAAATAGAACAGAAGAATTAAACAATGTATCAAAGGTATTGATGGACAGACTAGAAAAGTTAAAATTAAGTTAAAAGTAAAAATTAAAATTGGTAAAAATATGTCCTAGGAAATATAATTAATTACTAGGATATATTTTTTTATTTATTAAAATTACAGTTATGTTGTTATTTAATACTTAAATAAATATTTAAAAATTAATTTTTATAAGTATATTTTTCCTATGAAAAAAGTAATTTACTATAAAATTATGGAGGTAATTATATGGATTTTAAAGAGTATGAAAAAGAAATGAAAAGAACAGCAGGAGAATTTATAAAATTAGATAAAAAAGGATTAGCTCTGGGTGCTATGGGTATATCTGGAGAAGCAGGAGAAGTAACTGATTATATTAAGAAGGTTTTATTCCATGAACATGAGCTATGTGAAGATAATTTAATAGAAGAGTTAGGAGATGTACTTTGGTATATTACATACTTATCTAAAGTTATAGGTGTAGATTTAGAAACTATAGCAAATAGGAATATTGAAAAACTAAGAAAAAGATATCCAGAAGGCTGGGATCCAAATAGAAGTATACATAGAGAAAAGTAATTTTAGATTTTATATAATTTTTTATAAAATGAATAATAAATACTATATAAATTTCAAAAAAATATGATATAATAGTACTTAGTTATTTAAAATGCAAGAAAAGTTAAATTCATGTTGCATATTTGGAGGTAGTAGAATGAAAAAAGAATTTTCTCTAAGTACAGGAAAGGCCATGATAAATTTTACAGCAAAATATTGTGATACTGCAGAGGCTTTGTTTAATAGTTATGCTTTTAAAAAGGTTTTAGGAGCTTACATGAAAAAAATAAAAAAGAGAGAAACTAATGTGTATAAATACATAGAAAATACTATGAATATAGATGATGATATATTCTTAGAAGATGTTTCCAATATATTTAAATTACTTATGGTTTTAAAAGCAGAAGAAATAAGAAGATTAGAAGATAAATATGAAAAAGTTTTAGAAGATAAAGATAAATTTATTTTATTTGTAGAAGATTTATATAATTTTTGGAGAAAACTTGAAAGATATACTATAGTTCAAAATAGTAAAATTGGTGATGGACTTCAAAATGTTAGCTTCATAGATGCAAACAATAATTTTTCTAATCTTATATTAAGAACCTATAGAAAAGTTGAAGAAAATGTTTTAGGAGAAAAACCAAGAATATATAGACAATTACCAGCAGGGGGCAATGCGGGCTTAATACTAAATAATTCTAGTTGGAGTATGCCTAAGGATTATGAGATTTTAAAAGATATACCTTTCATAGAGTCTATATTACTAGATCCACCTTTTATAACTTACCCTAAAAAGAATACAAGAGATGGTATGTTTGAAGAGATTTTTGAGAACCCATTAAAAAAATGTAGAATAAATTTAGATCACTGGTTTTGCTATCCTGCAAAGGTAGGAACTCTTTTAGCATATATATACTTTCATAGGGATTATATGGCTCATGGAGTAACTTTATGTAACTTATTTGAAATAGCCACAGAAGAAGAATATAGAGATAAAAAACCCGATATAGTATATGTTCTTGGAGCAAGAGATGACAATGAAAAAATGCAAACAGTTTTCTATGATGATAAAGAAAATGATATTATGCTAGGATATATAAATTATAATGAGGCTATAGATTATTTTGGATATATGAAAAAGATGACATTAACTCTTCATAATCTAATAATGATAAAAAGAGGATATCTACCAATACATGGTGCTATGGTTAATATAGTAACTAAAAATAATAAAACAGCTAATGTAATAATAATGGGAGACAGTGGAGCAGGAAAGTCTGAGAGCTTAGAAGCATTTAGAGAACTAAGTGAAGATTATATAAGTGATATGACTATAATATTTGACGATATGGGTGTAGTTAAGTTAAATAAAGATGAAAAACCAGTAGGATCAGGGACAGAAATAGGAGCCTTTGTAAGATTAGATGATTTAGATACTGGATATGCCTTTAAACAAATAGATAGAAGTATATTTATGAATCCAGATAAAGTAAATGCTAGATTAGTTATACCTGTGGCAAGTTATAAAGAAATAACTACAGAATATCCAATAGATTTATTTTTATATGCTAATAATTATGAATCTGAAGGAGAAAATTTAGAATTCTTTAAAGATGTAAATACAGCATTAGATACTTTTAGAGATGGAGCAAGAATGGCTAAAGGAACCACTACAGAAAAGGGACTAGTAAAAACTTATTTTGCTAATCCTTTCGGACCAGCACAGAAGATGGAAGATACAGAAAAGTTATTAGTAGAATACTTTAATAAATTCTTCCAATCAGGAGTAAAAGTAGGACAATTAAGAACTAGATTAGGTATAAGTGGTATGGAAAAAGGTGGCCCTAAAAAAGCAGCTATAAGTTTATTAGAAGAAATAAAAAACATTTAGACAATCTACATTGTCAGATCACGGATTACAGAGTTTAGTCAGATTATAGATTACAGAGTGTAGAGTACAGATTTTAATGGGAAATAATTAATGTGAGATATTAGATTTATTTAGAGAACAGAGTTTTTTTGTTATAGAGTTTACTCAGAGTACAGATTTCAATGGTTAAATTTACAATATGAGCAATTGATTAATAATTAATGTTGGATGAACCGGGATAGTGGTTATATGGGGGCTACTATTCTGGTTTTGTTTTTTTGTTTGTAAATTTAGAGAATTTTTCAATTTTGAGCTACAATCATTTTATAATTTTTTTAATATTATAGTGAAATATATGATTTTAATTGCTGGTAAATGGTTTAAATTCTATTAAATGATTTAAATATTATTATAGTAAAATATATTATTCAATATAGGAAATATAGAAGTTAAATGGTATGAAAGTGTTTTAATTTTAAAGTAAAAATTTTTAGATAAAAAACTTGAATAGGAATAAAAGGATATTTGAATTTAAAAGTATATAATACGAGAAAAGTTGAAAACTATGAGTAGAATATAAAAAGAGGAGGAAAGAATTCATGAAAGATGGATCATCAGCAAAGGCAAGAGCAAAGGAATTGCTTTTAGAAGGAAAAAGTAAGGAATTTATAATGGACGAAACTAGATTAAGATTAAAAGATATAAAAAGAATAGAAAAAGAAATAGCAGATAAATTTTAAAATAGAAATAAACATTCATAATCTTAGTTATAGTTATGAGTGTTTATTTTTATTTTATTATATATTAATAATAAGTTAAGTTAATATTTAAACTTATTTAATTTATTAGTTTTAAAATAAAGTTATATTCAAATAAATAAATGTCTATCAAAATATTATAATTTGAAAGGAATAGATTTAATGGATATACTTCAATTAATAAATGAGGTAAATAATAAAAGCAATGAAAAGAATGATAAAATAGCTCCTGTAGAAATATTAAAACAATTTAAATCTGGAAGATCTAAAGCTTTAGTGTTTTTAGTAGAGTATGGAGAAGACAATAAAGTAGGAATTATGAAATTTACCGATTGTAAAGAAGCTAAAGTATTTAATGAAGCATATAAGATGGCCACCAATAACAATATGCAAAAATATATAGCAGAGTTAATATGTAGTTATAACATAACCTATAATAATAAGTTAATAAGTGCTAATCTATATGACTTGGCCGGTGATAACATATATAATATTGAAACTTTTTTAGATAAAGTTTTAAGTGAACAAGAATTAAAGAAAAATGTTATATCAAAAATAGGAAAGTTTTGTTTTACTTGGAATAAAGAGCATGACAAAAAATATTTAACTCCTATGGAAATAATGAAAAATGAAATGTCTTATAGATATATGGATAAAAAATATAAAGAAGCCTTTAAGAGTATAGGGGTTTCTAAGGATGTACAGTGGGTATCTATAGATGGTACTGAAGAAATATTGCCTAATCCCTATTATTATTTTAATAATGAAAATTATTGGGCGAACCTTAAAATAACTTGTTTAACTTCTTATGCACATGGAGATTTTCAAGGAGATAACGTAATAATAACAGAAGAAAAGCCTATTATAATAGATTTTTCTGATTTGCTCAAGGATTGTAATATATTTCATGATTTAAGATGTTTAGAAGCTATAACATTAGGAGATTATCTAGACATATATGAAACAAAAAATAGACAGCAATGGCTTAAAGTATGTAACAGTATAAGTAAAGACGTATTAAAATCAGATATACCAGATGGAAAAGGTATGAGCCTTTTAAGAGAACTTATGCCACTTTTAAGAGAAAATTTAAAAATAATAGTTTCTGATGTACGTAATGTTTCTTATAATCCTAGCTTCTTTATTGCAGGAGTTGCAGCAGGATTAATAAATATGAGAAAATTTACAGACATAGATAAAAAAAGAGCAGCTTTTATTTATGCAGCTTACAATTTGAAAAGTATGTTAAAAGATGAAATGGTTAATATGTATAGTCCATCTTTAGATTCTTGTATGGTATTTAATTGGGTGAAAGAAGATAAAGCTAATAAATTAATAAATTTAAAAGAATTAATTGCATAATGAAGTAAAGCTAATATATGGTTATATTCGCTTGGCAAATAATGTCTTATTTCATATGAAATTTATTTAAGAAATAATTATCAAAATAAAATAAATTTATAAAGGAGATTGTTGAATTTAGGACAACAATCTCCTTTTATATTTATGCTTACTAAGGTTATAATATATTAATTGGTTAAGGTTGGTCAGTTTAACAGATTATAAGTATTAATTATAATTGAAGTCATATTTATAAAATAATTCAATAACTTGTTAATATTAAGCGTGATATAATAATTTTTGAAGATATTAATCAAATAATGAAAACGTATAGAGAAAAATGTAAAATATGTTAATTTAATTATTTGTTTTTGAAATATTTAATTTAAAAGGAGGAGGAAAATGAAAAAATTAAGATCAATAGTTTCTGTATTTTTAATAGGAATTTTGACATTAGGATTAGTTGCTTGTGGTTCAAAAAAAGAAGAAACTAAAAATACAGAGGATAAAAAAGATTTAAAAGGTAGCACTATAAAAATAATTGCTACATCAGAAGACTATAAGCCAGTATTTGAAAAATTCACAAAAGAAACTGGTATAAAAGTTGAGTTTTTATCTATGTCTTCAGGAGAAGTTATATCAAGAATTAAGGCTGAAGGTGGAAAGCCTATGGCTGATGTATGGTTTGGTGGTGGATTGGATGCATTTATGGATGCAAAAGATTCAGGATTATTAGAAAAATACATACCAGAAGAGTCTAAAGATATAAAAGAAGAATACAAAGATAAAGAAGGATATTGGATGGGAAAAGGTTTAACAATAGTAGGTTTTTTAGCTAATAAAGATGTACTTAAAGAAAAAAATCTACAGGTGCCTAAAACTTGGGATGATTTAGTTAAACCAGAATATAAAAATGAGATATTAATGTCTAATCCAGCAGTATCTGGTACAAATTATGCAGTAGTAAATGCTTTATTACAACAAAAAGGAAAAGATGAAGGTTGGAAGTATTTTGAGAATTTAAATAAAAATATATCCTATTATTCAAAAAGAGGCAAGGATCCAAAACTAAAGACTACAGCAGGAGAGGTAGCTATAGGTATAACTTATATAGACAATTCTATAGTAAAATTAGAAAAAGAAAAAAATATGCAAGTTATATATCCAGAAGATGGAATACCATGGGTTGTAGAAGGAATGGCTATATTTAAAAATGCTAGTAACTTAGAGGGTGCTAAAATATTTGAAAACTGGGTATTAAAAAAAGAAACACAAGAAGAACTTGCTAAAATAGATGGAAAAGATGGAGCAATGCTTGTTAAGCCTGGAGTTAAAGGCATAGATTTAAAAGTGCCAAAGGATAAATTGATGAAAGAAGATTTATCTTCCTTTGGAAAGGATAGAAAAGAAATACTTGACAAGTGGAAAGCTATAGCAGGTAACAAGTAATATGAACAGGAAAAAATTAAGGGTATCTAATAAATTAGATACCCAATTTTATAATATTTTAGATAAGATTCTAATAGTATTTATAATACTATTAGTACTTTTATTTATATTTTGGCCAATTATGTGTGTTATAAAAGAAAGCTTTTTAAAAGATGGCAATTTTACATTAAATCTATATAAAGATATATTTAAAAATAATAAGAAACTTATATATAATAGTGTGTTTGTATCTTGCATGTGCACAATATTTACTACTTTAATATCTACATCAATAGCTTTTTATGTAAGCTTTTCATCAAGTAGAATAAGAAAAATAATAACAGTTACTTTAATGCTTACAATGATATCACCACCCTTTGTGTCCTCATTAGCATACATAAATTTATTTGGAAGAAGGGGTTTTATAACTCATGGAATTTTAAAACTAACCCTTAATACATATGGTTGGCAGGGCATTGTTATAATGGAGACTTTAGGATTAGTATCTATGTCATCTCTATTATTAATAGGTATAATAGGGGGAATAGATAAAAATTTTATAGATGCTTCTTTAGATTTAGGAGCAGGGTTTAATTATACTTTAATAAGAATAGTTTTATTACTTATAAAACCAGGTATAATAGTTTCTGCATTATTAGCTTTTGTGAGAAGTTTATCAGATTTTGGAACACCAATGATTATAGGAGGTTCTTTTCAAGTTTTAGCTACAGAAGTTTATATGAATATAATAGCTAATGGAAATTTTGGTATGGCTGCAGCAATGAGTGTACTTATACTAATACCTTCATTAATAGCTTTTTTAATATATAGATTCTATATGAGTAAATTTGAAATTTTTTCTAAAGACAGTAAAAAGCTTTTCTCAGAAGGACATGAATATAAAATAAAAGGAGTTTTTGCTATTATTTTAAAAGTAATTACTTATTTATTTTTATTAGTAATGATTATGCAATATATATCAATATTTTTAAGTGCTATAACCAACTATAAATTTAATAAAATGTTTTTTACTTTAGATAATATAAAGAGGATTTATGATTACAATTTAAGTAGTTTTGGAAGAAGCGTAGTATATTCATTAATTACTGGATTAATAGGAAGCTTATTAGGAATCTTGATATCTTATTATGTAGATAGAAGAAAAGTTATAGGTGGAGAACTTATAGATTTTATATCTACACTACCTTATATAATTCCTGGAACATTTTTAGGAATAGGATATATATTTGCATTTAACAAATATCCTTTGGAACTTACAGGAACAGCTTTTATAGTAATTACAAATTGTATATTTAAGCAAATTCCTATGACCACTAAAATGTCTTCGGCGGTTTTATCTGGCATGGATTTACAAACAGAAGAAGCAGCAAAAGATTTAGGAGCACCTAATATATTTATAATTAAAGATATAATATTACCTATGTTAAAGCCAGCTTTTTTGATTGGATTTATAAATAACTTTACATCTACTATGACAACTATAGGAGCCATAATATTTTTAATATATCCAGGTCAAAAGGTAGCTACGGTAGAAATGTTCGATGCTATACAAAGTGGAGAATATGGTGTAGGTTCTGCTATGGCATCATTAATAATTATAATTACGCTTATTATAAATATACTGTTTACAAAGTTTATTATAGGAGGAAAGTATGTATCTAAAGATAAACAATTTAGTCAAAGTTTTTAATAATGTAAAAGTAGTTGATAATATTAATTTAGAATTAGAAAAGGGTAAGCTATTATGTCTTTTAGGGCCAAGTGGTTGTGGTAAAACTACTACCCTTAAAATTATAGGTGGATTTTTAAAACAAGATAAGGGTAATATTCTAATAGAAAATGAAGATATTTCAAGGGTTCCATCAGAAAACAGACCTGTTTCTACAGTTTTTCAATCCTATGCCCTTTTCCCTCATATGAATGTAATTGAAAATATAATTTATGGATTAAAATTTAAAGGGTATAGAAAAAAAGAAGCTTTAAAAAAGGGAGAAGAATATTTAGAAATAATAGGATTATCTGAATTTAAAGATAAAAAAATATCTAAATTAAGTGGAGGACAACAGCAAAGAGTAGCTTTAGCAAGAGCTTTAATAGTTAATCCTAAAATACTTTTGCTAGATGAACCTTTAAGTAATTTAGATGCTAAGCTTAGAATAAAAATGAGGAAAGAAATAAAGGAAATTCAAAGTAAGTTTAATATGACTATGATATTTGTAACTCATGATCAGGAAGAAGCATTAAGCATTGCTGATTATTTAGCAGTAATGAATAAAGGAGAATTAATTCAAGTGGGAACCCCCGAAGAAATATATAAAAATCCTAAAAATGAATTTGTAGCATCTTTTATAGGGCATATAAATAAAGTTAATATAAACAATAAAACTGAACTTATAAGACCAGAACAAATAACAATTAATAAAAGACAAGGAGATAAAAAAGGTAGGATTAAATACAAACAATTTTTAGGATCTTATATAAATTATTTTGTAGAAACTAAAGATGAAACCATAATAGTACAAGGCTTTAATAGTAAAAATGAAGTTTTTAAAGAAGAAGAAAATGTATATCTTAATTTTAAAAATTAAAAAGGATTTATTGCTAAGGAATACTTTTATACTTATCAGTAAATCCTTTGCTTTTATGTGAATTTTAAAAAATATTATTAGACTGTTTAATACTTTACTAAAATATAGGTTTAAAGCATATACTATTTTTATATATGTATATGCTTTAAATTTATGGTAAAATTATAATAATTACATTAGTATAAAAAGAAAAGTAAGGGGTTGTTTTTTATGTCAGAAGAAATAACAATGAAGGATATGATGGAAGAAATAAATTCTTCAATGAAAAGAATTCATAAAGGAGAATTATTAAAAGGAAAAGTAATTTCAGTTTCAGATAAAGAAGCCATACTAAATATAGGATACATATCTGATGGAATATTACCTAAAAAAGAAGTTATAGATAATGAGGAAGTAAATCTTAAAGACATAATAAGTCAAGACGATATAGTTTCTGTTTGTGTATTAGAAGTAAATAATGGAGAAGGAAATGTACTATTATCTAAGAAAAAGGCAGATAGTATAGAAGCTTGGTCAAATTTAAATAAAGCCTTTAAAAACGAAGAAATATTAGAACTTAAAGTAGAAGAAATAGTAAAAGGAGGAGCTATAGGACATATAGAAGGTATAAGAATATTTATACCAGCTTCTCAAATAGATAATAAATATGTTAAAGATTTAAATGTGTTTAAAGGGGAAATAGTAAAGGGAAGATTAATAGAATTAGATAAACAAAAGGGAAAAGTAGTTTTTTCTAGTAGAATAGTAAAAGAAGAAGAAGAGAATAAAAGAAAAGAAGAACTATGGAATAGTTTAGAAAAGGGTCAAAAGATAGATGGTACTGTAAGAAGATTAGAAAAATTTGGTGCTTTCGTAGATATTGGTGGAATGGATGGATTAGTTCATAATTCTCAGCTATCTTTTGGTAGAGTAAATCATCCTTCAGAAGTAGTATCTGTAGGAGATAAAGTAGAAGTTTATATTTTAGATTTTGATAAGGAAACTAAAAAAATAGCTCTATCTTTAAAAGATGTTAAAAATGATCCTTGGAATACAGTAAAAGATAAATATACTGTAGGCAGTGTAGTAGAGGGAAAAGTAGTTAAATTATTAAGTTTTGGAGCTTTTGTAGAAATAGAAAGTGGTGTAGAAGGATTAGTTCATATATCAGAAATAACTGATGAAAATATAGCTAAACCATCAGAAAAGTTAAATATAGGAGATAAAGTTAAAGTAAAAGTATTAGAAGTAAATTCAGATGAAAAAAGAATGTCATTAAGTATAAAAGAAGCAACAGAAAGACCAAAGGAAGATTTTTTAAAATATAATGATTCTAAAGAAGTGGATGTAACTTTAGGAGATTTATTTGGAGATAAACTTAAAAATTTATTTTAGTATATAGATTATAATATTTAAGCCTAATAAATATGCATTACTAAAACATTTATATTAGATTTGTTTTAGTAATGCTATTTATATATCTTGTTAAAATATATAAGAGTATTTTGTTATACTATAATTTTTATAGTAAAGCATATTAGATTTTAAGTAGGAGATCTAATGTTGATTTAAAGTAAAAACTAATTATAATGTAATGATTATTTGCATTAAATTTCTTATGCTGTGATGCTGATTTTATGATGGTTGTATCTGTAAAATGTTATAATAATATTAGAAATTTTAATAATAATATAAAATGTTTAATTACTAAAGGAGAAAATAATATGTATATTAATAGAACAGAAACAACAGTTAGATATGTTGAAACAGATCAAATGGGAGTAGTACATCATTCCAATTATTATCCATGGTTTGAAATCGGAAGAACAGAATTTACAAAAGCTACAGGTATGAAATATACAGACATAGAAAACATAGGAGTTATGATGCCTTTAACAGAAAGCTATTGTAAATATATAAAACCAGCAAAATATGAAGATGAAATTATTATAGAGACTTCTATAGAAAAATTGACAGCAGTAAAGATAATATTTAGTTATAAAATAATAAAAAAAGAAAATAATGAATTACTAGCTAAGGGCAATACTACTCAGGCTTTTGTAGATAAAAATAATTTTAGAGTAATGAATTTAAAACAATGTAATGAAGAATTATGGAATAAGTTGAATGAATTATATAAATAACTTACTATTAAAAATTATTTATTACAAATTTTATTTTGAAAATGTATTGATAATGATATAATTTATGTACATAATATAATCAAATTTTAATTTTATATTTTTATAAATTTTTACATAGCTAATAGAATAAAAATTAAAATTTATATAAAAATCCTATAACAGGGGGTATTATTTTGAAAATACAAAGTGAAAAAGTAGCTAAGGCTTCAGTTAAAATGGCAATTTCCTCAAGAGAGGAAGAAAAAATATTAATAGAAAAATTTAAGAACAAGGATATTTTAGCTACAGCAGTAGATGTGGGTGGTAATATAAATACATCTATGACAAAAATAATAGAAAGAGCATTAGTGGCATCTAAAAGATGTGGACTTATAAAGGATTGTCATGTAGATGATGGAGCTGTAGTTGGGGCTACAAGAGAAGCTTTACTTCAAGTCATTGAAAAAGCTAATGGGTTAAATGTAGGCGGAAAGATAGGAATAGCAAGATCAGAAGAACATATAAGTGTGTGCATATTTATGAGCATAGGTCTTTTACATTTAAATGAGGTAGTTATAGGATTAGGACATAGATCAATACCAAATGGTTAATATGAATTTAAATAGTTTTTAGATAATTTATGGCTAGATTACATACACGACATAATCTCCTCGGTACTTTAGCGTCGAGACGAGTGTTCCATAAACTTATAACATATGCAATGAACAAAGCAGTTATTACTTTAAGAAGTAGTTGTTTTGTTTATTACATATGTTACTGTAGTGTTAGGTGGTGGTTTAAGATATAAATATTGACAAGTGCATATTATTTATGTTATCATTCTTAACTATAAGATTGAAGAAATATAAATCTTTAATCTATAATATTTAAATTTGTAAATATTATAGATTAAAAAATATAATTATATTTATAAATTATACTTTAATACCTAAGGATACATAGAGTAGTATAATAAAGAATATAATATTAGGCATGGTTAAGTAGTATGGTAGAGTAGGATTATTAAGTATAAAGTTTATTAAAATAGGCTTATATTTATAGGAAGCATTATTAAGTAGTATTGTGTATTAAGTTAAAAGTATTATATAGATTTTTAATTTAACAAGTGGATTATAAAAATAAATTAAGTGAATTTTAATATTCCAATATAAAAATTAATATAGGAAATAGCATTTAATTAATAAAAAATAATATATAAAGTAGTATGGTAGTAAGAAATATTAAAAAGTATTGTTGTGTAACAATATAATAAAAAACAGTAGTATGGTAGGTTATAGTAGGAGATATTGCAGTCTTTAAATTAAAGGCTTTATTTGTGTACTCTTCTGCTTGAAGGGTTTTTTTATTTATAAAAATAAAATTTTCATATCTTTTCACAGTTTACTGTTTTTCATTATATTTTTCAAAATAAAACTCTTCTTAAGTATAGATGAAGTATTATTAAACAATATTTTTCTTTATCTAAATATTAGAAGAGGTTATCTAAAGACATACCTGTAATTAACTATAACTTTTAATAAAGTAGTAGATAAACATAGGTAGTCATGAGATAAAAATATATAAATTTAAATTTTGGAGGATGGTAGTATGGTAGTAAAGAGAAAAATTTCAATTCTATTAGCGCTGATTTTTTCAGTTGCTATCTTTGGAGGGTGTTCAAAGCTCTTAAATTCAAAAACATTAAAAGATAAAAAGGTTATAAACATAGGCATAGCTCAAATAATAGAGCATCCGGCTTTAGATTTAGCTAAAAAAGGGTTTGTAGACAGATTAGCAGAAAAAGGATTTAAGGATGGAGAAAATATAAAAATAGATTTTCAAAATGCTCAGGGAGATATGGCTACAATTCAAACTATAGCTCAAAATTTTGTAGCTCAAAAGAATGATATTATATATGCGATAGCAACTCCCTCAGTTCAAGCAGCTTTTAATGCTACTAAAAAAATACCTATAGTTATGACCGCTATTACAGATCCTGTAGAATCAGGAGTTGTAAAGTCTTTAGAAAAATCAGGAACCAATGTGGCTGGAACTTCAGATAAAATATCCATAGAGGAAAATTTTAAATTAATAAAAGATATATTACCTGGAAAAAAGACTATAGGAATATTATATAATACTAGTGAAAAAAATTCTGAAATACAGGTTAAAGAGGCAGAAGAAAAAGCTGAAAAGTTTGGATTTAAAATTGTTAAAAAAGGTATAACGAATGTTAATGATATTCATCAATCTTTAGCTTCTATATTGAATCAAATTGATATTATGTTTATTCCTACAGATAATACAGTAGCTTCTTCTATGCCATTTATAAGTAATGAATGTAACAAAAAAAATATACTAATAATAGGATCCGAAAAAGCTCATGTAGAAGGTGGAGCCTTAGCTACATCAGGTATAGATTACTACAAGTTAGGAAAAGAATCTGCAGATGTGGCTATAGAAATTATAAATGGTAAAGATCCTAAAGATATGAAAATAAAATTTATGAAAGAAACTAAATTATCAATAAATCCAGAAGTGGCTAAAAAGTTAAATGTAAAAATACCAAAGGATATAGAAGATAAAGCTGAAAAGATTAAAGGAGGAAATAAATAATGGATATTTTATTATCTGTATTAGAGCAAGGATTCATATTTTCCATTGTTTGTTTTGGCGTATATATAACATATAAAATATTAGATTTTCCAGACCTTTCTGTAGATGGAACTTTTCCTTTAGGAGCAGCTGTTGCAGCAACTTTTTTAGTAAAAGGATATAGTCCAATTTTAAGTTCTTTAATAGCTTTAATAGTAGGAGCTATAGCAGGTGGAATAACAGGTATATTACATGTTAAGTTTAAAATAACCAATTTACTTTCAGGAATTTTAGTTATGGTTGGATTATATTCTGTTAATTTAAGGATAATGGGAAAATCAAATATACCTTTATTTAATAAAACTCATCTATTCTCAGATACAATGAATCCTATAATTATAATTACAGTATTTCTTTTAATATGTAAAATTGCATTAGATTTATTTTTAAAAACAAAGGCAGGATTTATATTAAAAGCTACAGGAGATAATGAACAGTTAGTTCTTTCTCTTGGAGTAAATAAGGATTTTATAAAAATAATGGGATTGATGATATCTAATTCATTGGTAGCATTGGGAGGAGCTTTAATGGCTCAATATCAAGGATTTTCTGATGTAGGAATGGGCACTGGTATGGTAGTTATGGGACTTGCATCTGTAATAATAGGAGAATCTTTATTTGGAAGAATAAAAGTTTTAAATGCTACTACAAGGGTATTATTAGGAGCTTTAGTATATAAGTTAGCAGTATCAATGGCCTTAACTTTAGGTTTGGCTCCTACAGACCTAAAACTTGTAACAGCTATAATTGTAGTAATAGCCTTAAGTTTAAATAAGAATCCTTTAAAAATAATAAAAAAACAAAAAAATAAAGAAGGGAGGATTTTAAATGCTTCAAATAGAAAATCTCCACAAAGTGTTTAATAAAGACACTGTAAATGAAAATAATTTATTTAATAATCTAAATTTAGGTGTAAAAGAAGGAGAGTTTATAACTATCATAGGAAGTAATGGAGCGGGAAAATCAACTCTTTTAAATATAATATCCGGAAATATAAAGCCAGATAATGGTAGAATAAACTTAGAAAATGAAGATATAACATTTAGAAAAGAATATGAGGTTTCGAAATATATAGGACGGGTATTCCAAGACCCCTCTAAGGGAACAGCGCCTTCCATGACAATATTAGAGAATATGTCTATGGCAGAAAATAAAGGTAAAAGATTTGGTCTTACTTTAGGGATAAACAAAAAGAAAACTTCTAATTTTATAGAGATGTTAAAAGAATTAAATTTAGGATTAGAGGATAAATTAAATGTAACTGTAGGATCATTATCAGGAGGTCAAAGGCAGGCACTATCATTAATTATGACAGCTATGAATAAACCTAAGATGTTGCTTTTAGATGAGCATACAGCAGCTCTAGATCCCAAAACTTCTAAAAGAATAATAGAAATAACAGAAAAGATAATAGAAGAAGAAAAGATTACAGCTTTAATGGTAACTCATGATTTGAATCAAGCTATAAATGTGGGAAATAGATTAATAATGATGCATAAAGGAAAGATAGTTTTAGATATAAAAGGGAAAGAAAAAAAATCTTTAACTAAAGAAAAATTATTAAAATACTTCGAAAATCTCAATATAGAAGATGGATTAAGTGATAGAACTTTATTTTCTTAGTTATAATTTTGATATAATAATATTAAAATGAGACTTTAATACAAAGATTTATTCATTTAGAATAAGCAGCTCTTAGGGGCTGCTTTATTATTGTTAATGAATTTAGAAGGTTTTTATTAACTTAGTGTATAAGTTTTATAATCCATGATTTTTACTTATGAGATCTCAAAAAATACTATTGCTTTATGAAATAACTATATAAACATTTTATATATGAATAATTAGTATGTAATTTTGATAAAGGGAGAAAATTATTTTAAAGTAAATATTATACATATGTTACCAGTTTGGTGATATAATTAAAGTTAATGATCTAATTATCATTAAGGAGGATTGACATGCTTAGATTAATATACATAACTGTTTACATGGGGATATGCCTATTTATGCTATATTGTGCATATAGTTCTATAGTAAAAAAGAAAATAAAAATTTATGTTGGAGAACATAGAAAGATACTAGATAAAGATAAGCTTTCTAAAGCTTTAGGAATAAATTATTTATTTCTTTCTATATGCTTTTTTAGTTATGCTATACTATTGTATTTTAATAAAACACCTAGATATCCTATATTCACCATGGCTTTTATAATTCTTTTTATAGCACCTTTTATATTAGTAAATAAATATACTAAAAAATAAAAATATAATTTATACTAAAGGTGCGGATAGATGAAAATAAATTATCAGTTTTGATATTTTTTAAATTTATCATATTAACAAAAGAATTTAATAAATTTTTTATTAAGTGGCATAATTAGCCTATAAACTTTGTTTTTTTATAACTTTAGATTAAATTATATTTTAAAAGTGATAATTAATGTAAGTTACATGCTTTGACATAGAAAAGTAGCATAACTATAATTATAATTGATGAAATTTTAATTTCTTAATCAGTAATTTTTTGCAATAAATAATTTATATAACAGACAATTTATACAATAATCTTTATTATAACATATTACTAAATGCGTGTTTTCCATAAGAATAGTTTTTATAACATTGGATAACATAATTTAATAAAATACTTTTATTGTAATTAGCAGTTGTATTTTGTAGAGGAGGAATTTTTAATGGATAATCCTAATATTCAACGTATAGAATTAGAGCATATTTATGGTAAGATTAGTCCTTTTGAACTTAAAGATAGATTAATTAGCCTTGCTAAAGAAAGTCAAATAGAAAAAAGTGCCCATGCTCTTTTAGATGCAGGAAGAGGAAATCCTAATTGGACAGCAGCAGCCCCTAGAGAAGCATTTTTTGCTTTTGGACAGTTTGCAGTAGAGGAAACCCGTAGAGTATGGAATGAAGGTGCTTTAGCAGGCATGCCTAAAAAAGAAGGCATTTATAAAAGATTTAAAGAATACATAGGAAAACATGAAGGAAAGCCAGGCATAGAACTTTTAGATAATATAGTTCATTATGGTATAGATATTAAAGGTTTTGATAGAGATTGTTTTGTATATGAACTAGCAGATGGAATTATTGGAGATAACTATCCAGTTCCAGATAGAATGTTAATTCATGTTGAAAAAGTAGTACAAGATTATCTTATGCAAGAAATGTGTTATAACAAGCCATTAAAAGGTAAATTTAATTTATTTGCAGTAGAAGGAGCTACTGCAGCTATGTGTTATATATTTGATTCTCTAATTGCTAATGAACTGCTGCAAAGAGGAGATAGAATAGCCATTATGACGCCAATATTTACTCCTTATCTTGAGATACCACTAATACCACGTTATGATTTTGAAGTGGTTAAAATTAGTGCAACAGAGACAAAAGAGGATGGAACTCATACTTGGCAATATCCTGAAGAAGAATTAGAAAAGTTGAGAGATTCAAGTATTAAAGCGTTATTTGTAGTTAACCCTAGTAACCCGCCTTCTGTAGCTATAAAACAGGATTCTATAAATAAAATAGTTCAAATTGTTAATGAAAGTAATCCCAATTTAATGATAATTTCTGATGATGTATATGGAACTTTTGTAGATGAATTTCGTTCTTTAGTAGCAGATTTGTCATTTAATACTATAGGTGTTTATTCATTTTCAAAGTATTTTGGAGTAACAGGATGGAGACTTGGAACTATTGCACTTTACGAGGAAAACATATTTGATAAATTAATAAGAGAATTACCAGAGGATAAAAAAGAAGCACTTAGAAAACGATATGGAGCATTGTCTACTAATCCAGAGGAAATCCTTTTTATTGATAGAATAGTAGCAGATAGTCGCCAAGTGGCTCTTAATCATACAGCAGGATTATCTACTCCACAGCAAGTTCAAATGGCATTTTTTTCTGCATTTGCTATGTTAGATAGGGAAAATAAATATAAACAATTAACTCAGAAGATATGCAGACATCGTCAAAAATTATTATATGAAGGCTTAGGTATAGAATTTGAAAGAGATGAATTTGATGCTTCCTATTATACAGAGTTCGATTTACTTCAGTGGGCGCACTGCAATTATGGAAAGAACTTTAGTGATTATTTAGAAAAAAATTATAAACCTGTAGATATATTATTAAGGTTAGCAGAAAAATCTTCTATAGTATTGTTAGGCGGAGGTGGGTTCCATGGGCCAGAATGGTCTATTAGAATATCTCTTGCTAACTTAAATGATGAAGCTTATTCTAAAATAGGTAAAGTACTTCATAATGTATTAGACGAATATGCTAAGGAATGGAAATGTTATAGGGATTTACAAAAATAAAATATTATTTTAAATATAAATTTCAATAGAGGAAATTTAAAAATAGATTTAATTTTGACATTTGTGGTGTTAAAATTAAATCTATTTTATTTTTAGGTAATTTACACTAATACATGATTATATTTTGTTAATTAGATTTTTGACATATATAAACCCCTACAATTATTAATGCTGTTGATAGAATTGTGATTAAGGTTATTTTTTCACTCAATATTATGGCTGATAGAACTATAGAAAATATAGGAACTAAATTAACAAAAATAGAGGTTTTAGACGGCCCTATTTGTTTTATGGATATTTGTTGAACTAAATATCCTATGACAGAAGCAAATATGCTCATATATAAAATTGATATATATGAGTAATATGGAACTTTATTTATTATAGTTAAAGGTTTCTCATAAATAACAAAAGGAATTAAAAATAGAGTGCAGAATAAAAAACTATAAAAAGTTAAAGTCATTGGAGAATATTTTGGCATTACTTTTTTACTAAAAACTCCATAAGAAGCCCAACATAATACAGCTATTATCATTAGAATATCACCTTTATTAAAATTTATATTTAAGATATTAGCTACAGAACCATTAGTTATAGTTAAGAGTACTCCTGTAAATGAAAGAATAATTCCTATAATTCCTTTTGAACTAAGTTTTTCTTTAAGAAAGATAACACTTAATAAGCAAGTTATAATAGGGTTAGATGCAGCTATTAAAGATGAATTTGTAGCTGTAGTATATGTGGAAGCTTTAAAAAAGAAAATGTGATATCCAACCATTCCTATTATTCCAGTAAATAAAAATACTGGAATATCTTTTTTCTTTAGTTTGTATATATTTTTTTCTTTAATTAGAATTATGAAAAATAATATTAATGTGGCTATTAAAAATCTTAAAAATGTTAATGTGAAAGGTGGAATAAAAGGTGCAGAAAATTTTGCAGCAATAAAAGCCCCACCCCAAAATAAAGTAGATAAAATCATTAAAAAATATATTCTAGAATTCTTCATAAGTAATCCCCCTTGATATATAGTAAGTTAAAATAGTTATTCATAGTCCTTATTAAAAATTATTTTTAAATTATAAGACAAATTTAGTATTAGTATAAATATTATATAAATATGAATTTTTAAACACATAGTTTAAATTATACTAAAAAAGTTAATGATTATATAGTCCATAGAGTTAATTTGAAATTTAATAAAATATAAGTAAGAAAAAATAAATATTGAAAATGTAAAAAATATATGATATTATTTATTTAAACAAATGCTTATTAACTAAGCATACATTAAGAAAAGGATTTTGAGGGGATAGATATGACTAATAGAGAAAAAGAAATTTTGGAATTAATAAAAAAAGATCCAATGATATCCCAAAAAGAATTAGCAGAAAAATTAGGTATAACTAGATCTTCTGCAGCAGTGCATATAACTAATCTTTTGAAAAAAGGATATCTTTTAGGTAAAGGTTATATAGTTTCAAAGGATGAAGAATATGTTTCTATAATTGGTGGAGCTAATATGGATATACAAGGTTTTCCTAATGATAAATTAATATATAAGGATTCTAATCCGGGAAAGAGTAAAATGTCATTAGGAGGAGTAGGTAGAAACATAGGAGAAAATCTAACTAAATTAGGTGTAAATACAAAACTTATAACTGCTTTAGGAGAGGATATATACGGAAATAAAATATTAGAAGAAGCAAAAATTATAGGTATGGATATGGAACATTCTATAGTTATGAGAGAAGATTCAACTTCTACTTATCTTTCAATTTTAGATGAAAAAGGAGATATGATAGTTGCTATAGCTCACATGGATATATTCGATAAAATACCTTTAGATTTTATTAAAAGTAAAAAAAATGTTATAGAGAATTCAAGTGTATGTATAGTTGATACTAATATACCACAAGAGATTATAGAATATATAGTTAATAATTATAAAAATACAAAATTCTTTTTAGATACGGTATCTACTACCAAAGCTAAAAAAGTAAAAAATATTATAGGAAAGTTTCATACTATTAAACCAAACAAGATTGAAGCAGAAATGTTATCTGGAATTCCTATAAAAGAAGAAGAAGATTTAGAAAAGGTAGCTGAATTTTTCTTAGAAAAGGGAGTAAAAAGAGTGTTTATAACTTTAGGTGAAGAAGGAGTTTATTATAATGATGGAAAAAACAAAGGCAAAATATCTAATCCTAAAGTTAAAGTTATAAATGCAACAGGAGCAGGAGATGCTTTTATGGCAGCTATGGCATATTGTTGTTTAAAAGATTTTTCTTTAAAAGAAACTATTAAGTTTTCAATGACAGCTTCCATATTAGCTTTATCCCATGAAAACACTATAAATCCAAATATGTCAGTTTGGAGCATAAATAATAAGATGAAGGAGATAGGAATATGTTAGAGAAATATTTAGAAATAAGCAATGAAGTATTAGAGGCTTTAAAAGAAAATAAACCAGTAATAGCTTTAGAATCAACTATAATATCACATGGAATGCCTTATCCTAAAAATGTAGAAACTGCATTAAATGTAGAAAAAATAGTAAGAGATAAAGGTGTAGTGCCTGCTACTATAGCTATATTAAATGGTAAATTAAAAGTCGGTTTATCAAAGGATGAAATAGAATACTTAGGTAAAAAGGGAAGAGATGTAATTAAAACTAGTAGAAGAGATATACCATTTATATTAGCTAAAAAATTAGATGGTGCAACAACAGTAGCATCTACTATGATTATAGCTAGTTTGGCAGGAATAAAAGTCTTTGGAACAGGTGGAATAGGTGGAGTTCATAGAGGAGCACAGGAAAGCTTTGATATATCAGCGGATCTTCAAGAATTAGCTAATACTGATGTAGCGGTAGTTTGTGCTGGTGCAAAATCTATATTAGATATAGGCTTAACATTAGAATACCTAGAAACTCAAGGTGTGCCAGTAGTAGGTTTTGGTACAGAAGAGTTACCAGCATTTTATACAAGAAAGAGCGGATTTAAAGTAGATTATAAAGTAGATACAGCAAAAGAATTGGCAGAAGCTTTAAAGGCTAAATGGGATTTAGGATTAAAAGGTGGAATGGTAGTAGCTAATCCAATACCAGAAGAATATCAAATGGATTATGATATCATAACAAAAGCTATAAATGATGCAGTTAAAGAAGCAGAAGAAAAGGGTATAAAGGGGAAAGAAAGTACACCATTCTTATTATCTAAAGTAAAAGACATAACTGAAGGAAAAAGTTTAGAAGCTAATATACAATTAGTTTATAATAATGTAGCTATAGCTTCAGATTTAGCTATAGAATTTAGTAAACTTAATAAGTAATTAAAAAAATTTATAAAGCATGTTTAACACTAGATGATTTAATAAAATTATTATAAAGATAGTTTTAAAAGAGAATATTAAAACATAAAAAATTAGGTCAAGTATAATAAAGGCCTAATTTTTTATGCTTTTATTGCTATATAATGATATAATCTATAAAAAGATATAAACTTAGGACTATTATAAGCTATTTGATGAAATTATTTTTTAGATTTAGAATATTAATAATGAAGTTTAAATTTAATAATACTATAAATTTTGCAAAGTGGAATCAGATTATTATAGAGCTAATGAGAAAATAAATAAATTTGGGGGAGAGAACATGAAAATTGCTATAATAGGTGCTGGAGCTATGGGTTCTTTATATGGGGCTTATTTACATAAAAGTGGAGAGGAAGTTTATTTAATTAATAAATGGGAAGAACATATAAATGCTATAAATAAAGATGGATTAGTAATAGAAGATGGTAATAATAGATCAAAATTTCATCCAATGGCTGTGCTAGACTCTAATGAGATAGGAATAGTAGATTTAGCAATAGTATTTGTAAAATCCACAAAAACAGAGGAAGCAATTTTAGAAAATAAAAATATGATAGGAAAAAATACCTATGTTTTAACTCTTCAAAATGGATACGGAAATGGAGAAAAAATAGAAAAGTATATAAATAAAGATAGAATAGTAGTAGGAACTACTGGAGAAGGATGCACCATTTTAAAAGCAGGGAATATAAAACATGCAGGCTCTGGAGACACTTATATAGGAATGTATTCCGGAAAAGAAGATATCATTTTAAAAAAATTAGAAAATATTTTAAAGCATAGTGGGTTTAATGTACATATATGCAAAGATCCTAGCGAACTTATTTGGAATAAACTTATTATAAATGTCGGTATTAATGCTATAACAGCTATTTTAAAAATAAAGAATGGAGAAATTTTAAAACAAAATGCTGCAAAAAGTATTATGAAAAATGCAGTTACAGAGGCGGTAATGGTAGCTAATGCTAAGGGATTTAATTTTGATGAAGAAGAGATGATAAAAATAGTAGAAAAAGTAGCTCTAAAAACGGCAGAAAATAAATCTTCTATGTTACAAGATGTTTTAAACAATAAAAAAACAGAAATAGAAGTAATAAATGGAGCTATTGTAAGAGAAGGAATAAGATTCAACATAAAAACACCCGTAAATGAGACTTTAACTAATTTAATAATTGCTTTAGAAAATAAATAGTTTTTAAAATATAGAAGCTATAAATAGCGTAGATGACAGATGGATATAATTAGCATTGTTTAAATAGGAATAAACAATATATTCATAAAATGGTTATTTGGCTATAGGTTATTAATGCAAGATAAAGACATATATATTTGATTCCTATAGTATGAGTAATAAAGTCTTATAGTTATAAATCAAGACTTTATAGCTATAACTGCAAAATTTTATAGTTATAACTACAAAAAGTAATATATAATATAACATAGATACAATTATCAAATGTGTAATTGATTTAATATATTTTTAGTAAAATAACAATAATTAATAAGGTAGGTGGATTTTTATGTTAGATAAAAGTTGTAGGAAATTTATAAATATTTTATCCTCTAAAGAACCTGTGCCAGGTGGAGGTGGGGCTTGTGCCTATGTAGGAGCTTTAGGTATGGCTTTAGGCAATATGGTAGCAAATCTTACTATAGGAAAGAAAAAATATAAAGATGTAGAAGCGGATGTAAAGGAAATATTAAAAGAAGGGGAACTACTAATAGAAAAATTAGAATCATTAGTAAATAAAGATGCTGAAGTATTTTATCCATTATCTAAAGCCTATGGATTACCTAAAAATACAGAAGAAGAAAAAGCATATAAAGATAAAATTATGGAAGAAGCTTTATATAAGGCTAGTTTAGTACCACTAGAAATAGCTAAATGTGCAGCAGAGACAATAGATCTCCATTATGAATTAGCTAAAAAGGGAACTAGAATTGCTATAAGTGATGTAGGGGTAGGAGTTTTATTTTGCAAAACAGCACTAGAAGCTTCCAAGTTAAATGTATATATAAATACTGGCATGATGAAAAATAATGATATAAAGAATTCTTTAGAAGAAGAAATTAATATATTAGTTTCTAAATATTCAACTAAAGCAGATAAGGTTTATAGTTATGTAGAGAACTTAATAAGGGGAAATGAGTAATGACTAAAATATTATATGGAAATGAAGTAGCTTTAAAAATAAAAGAAGATTTAAATTTAAGAATAGATAAATTAAAAGAAAAAAATATAATACCCAAATTAGCAATCCTACGTATGGGAAATAAACAGGATGATATATCTTATGAAAGAAGCATAATAAAAAACTGTGAAAAACTAAACATAGAAACTAAGGTATATGAACTAAAGGAAGATATATTAGAAAATGACTTTTTAAAATTAATGGAAGAGTTAAATGATGAAAAAAATATCCACGGTATATTAGTATTTAGACCATATCCTAAACATTTAAATGAAAGTATAATAAATTCTGCTATAGCATTAAATAAAGACATTGATTGCATGCATCCTTTAAATTTAGAAAAAATATTTGAAGGTGATTTGGATGGATTTATGCCTTGCACTCCTGAAGCTGTAATGGAGATATTAAAATATTATGATATAGATTTAAAAGGAAAAAATATAGCTATTATAAACAGAAGCATGGTAGTAGGAAAACCATTAGCTATGATGGCTTTATCCAATAATGCCACTGTTACTATATGCCATTCAAGAACTGTAGATTTACCATCTATAACAAAAAAAGCAGATATAGTAGTAACAGCTATAGGAAAAGCTAAATTAATAAAAGAGGAATATTTTAATAAAGATTCCATAGTTATAGATGTAAGTATTAATGTAGACGAAAATGGAAAACTATGTGGGGATGTAGATTTTGAAAATGTACAAGACAAAGTAAAGGCTATAACTCCAGTTCCAAAAGGAGTGGGAAGTGTTACAACTACTTTATTGTTAAAACATATAGTAGAGGCAGCAGAAAAAGATAACTAATTATAAATAAATCGAGAATATAAATAGATTTATGTAATTTATAAAACTATTATAAAAATAAATCCTGTATCTTAATATTAGTTCATTTAAGATACAGGATTATTTATTTGAATCATTTAATAAAGGAATATGCAATTTATTCAGATAAATATTTTAGGTATGATATAATAGGAAAGTACAAAAAATATATCACAAAATACAACAATCATATGAAATTTTAAATATAAAGTGACACAAAACATAGGAGGTAAAAAATGATAAAATTTATAGCTACAGATTTAGATGGAACACTAGTAAATAGTGAAGGTAAAATATATAATAAGGTATTTAATTTAATAAATGATTTACATAAAAATGGGGTGAGATTTGCAGCAGCTAGTGGAAGATTTTATTCCCAATTAAATGAAAATTTTAATAGCGTAAAGGAAGATATGATACTAATAGCTCATAATGGAGCACTTATAAAATATAGCAAAAATGGGACAACTCTTTATGCTAATTATGTAAATAAAGAATATATAAAATCAGTAGAAAATTTAAAAAGAAATTTTGGAGAAGAATTAATTTTAGCAGGAGAAAATGAAGCTCTTGTTGTAAATCCTTCTGAAAGTATTAAAGAAGAGTTTAGTTTTTATAATGTACCTTATATAGAATACAAATCTTTTGATGAAGTAGACAAACCTGTTCAAAAAATAAGTTATTATGTTAAAGATGGTATTAAAGCACCTATGCTTGATTATTTAAAAGAAAATTTAAATAAAGATCTTCAATTTGTTGCTTCAGGAGATAAATGGATAGATATTATGAACAAAGAAGTAAGTAAAGGACATGCTATAAAAATACTTCAGAAAAAATTTAATATAGAAAAAGATAATACTATGGTTTTTGGAGATTATTATAATGATATAACTATGTTTAAACAAGCTTATTATAGCTATGCTATGGAAAATGCCCCAGATGATGTAAAGCAACAGGCTAATTTTATAGCAGGTAATAATGATGAAAATTCAGTTTATAAAACTATAAGCAAGTATATGGGTTTTATTTAATATAAAAAACTGGTTTAAAGTATATTTTTGTTATAGAATAATTTTTATTAATAGAACTTGATAATAAATAAAGAGGTATCCTAAAATAAAATTAAAACTAATTTTATTTTAGGATACCTCTTTTGTATAATAAATTTAATATTGTATTCAGAATAATATATAATTTTTTTGTTATTTAATTTCTAATATTTTTATTAGACTAAGATTAAATAAATTCAAGATTATATACAATGTGAAAGGGCTTTAGACTACAAATATATAATAATTTTAAAAGTAAACTATAAGGTTAATTTATATAATAATTCATAATTTATTCCTTCATAAATTTCAGAATAAACATCTTCATAAAGTTTCTTATTTATCCATATTTTTTCACCAGTATATTTAAAACCTAAAGATTCATAAAGATTTTTTGCCCTTATATTTTTAGGGTGAAAATTAAGGTAAATTTCATTGCAATCTTTATTATCTTTTAATTCTTGTATAATTTTTTTTAATGCAGCTTTTCCTAAACCTTTTCCTTGAAACTTATGATCTATTAATATAGTCCAAATCTTATAATGTTTTTCCGCCTGGCAGTAACCATATAAAGCAAATCCTACCATATCCTTTTCTGAAAATATAATTTTAGGTATAAGTTTAGATTCTACTTTTGATATAGCCACAGAAAATGCTACTGAATCTACAAACTCTTCAAATATATAATGACTGCCATTATTATTAGTACTTAGTAATATGCAGTCATAAAAATTATTAGTAGTTATGTCTTCAAAAAATAAGTTCATTATATCCCTCAATTCTTTATATATTGTATAAATTATAACATTTAATAATATAAATAAATATATAAAATAAAGAATATTTAAAAAATTTTAAATATAATTGAAAAAAATATAATAAAATAATTTTAAAATAATATAAAGCTATTTTGAGAATAATATATAGTGAATTTCAATAATATATAAGGATGTGATTTTGTGGAAAAGGATTTTGATATAAAATCTAAAAATCAAAGAGCTATAGATAGCAGCAAAGATAGTAGAAATTCCACTACAGGATATATGGATACAGGAAATGCTAGTAAGATAGCAGCAAAGCAAGGAACTAGAAATAAAAGTTAAATAATTAAAATTAACCTGCTAACTTATTGTTAGTAGGTTTTATTTAATATGTAATGAAAACTTTATTAGATGAGCAAATTGTATAGTTAAAATATTACTAATACAAATACAACATATTGTATTTCAGCAAATATATTGATACAGTATGTTGATATTTAAAACTGCTCAGATGCTAAAAATAATAGTATTATTAAAATTTAGGAGTGAAAAGGGTGAACATAAAAAATGTTAAGCAGAGTATTACAAAAATATTGCTTGGCTTCAATCTAATAATCTATTTACTTATTTTAATTATAGATTTTTGCAAAGTTAAAAATTTATATAGGTATTCTGCAAACATAAAGTTTATAAGTATAATTATATGTTTTGCTATTACTTTGTCTATAGAAAATAATATATGTGATAAAAAAGATTTGATTCTTTTACGAATGGCTTTATTTTTCACAGTTCTAGCAGATTTTAATATGCTTATTTTAGAAGAATTTAAATTAGGAATTTTATATTTTATTATTGTTCAAAGTCTATATATAATACGCCATGGTAGGTATAGAGATGAAGAATATAAAGTAAAAATTAAATATAAGGATATTTATATATTTGTAATTTATTTATTTACATTTATTATTTTAAAGAAAGTAAATTTATTTTCAAAGGAAAATACTTTACTATCCATGGCTTTAATATATTTTTTATTGATTATACACAGTTTAGTAAGAGCTTATAGGACATTTGATAATAATTTTTTTGAAAAGAAAAACTGCAGTTTTATAAGCATAGGTATTACTTTATTCTTTTTATGTGATTTAAATGTAGCTTTTTCTAATATTAGTTTTTATTTATTAAGTATAAAATATGTAGAAAATTTAGAAAATGTATTTTTACCACTAATTTGGTTTTTTTATCTTCCAAGTCAGATATTACTTAGTTTGAGTGGAGAAAAATAATTATAAAAAAACTAAAAGTAAATATTGATTATGTTGATAGTACGTGATAAAATCAAAATAAGAAGTTATCAAGTGATAATCATTATTGTTTATTTAGAACTAGAAAGAAGGAGATAATATGGGGTGGTTTAAGGAATTAAATCCTATTATGCAGGCTTTATTAGCTACTTTGTTTACTTGGGCAGTGACAGCATTAGGTGCAGCATTAGTGTTTTTCTTTAAAAATATAAATAAAAAAGTATTAAATGCTATGTTAGGTTTTGCGGCAGGAGTAATGATTGCTGCTAGCTATTGGTCACTTTTAGCTCCAGCTATAGAAATGTCAGAATCCCAAGGAAAGGTTGCATGGATACCAGCAGCAGTAGGATTTTTAGCAGGAGGAATATTTTTAAGAATAGTAGATAAAATTCTTCCACATCTTCATCTGGGTAAAGAAAAAGAGGATGCAGAAGGGATAAAAACTACTTGGCAAAAAAGCATATTATTAGTTTTAGCTATAACTCTTCATAATATACCAGAAGGTTTAGCTGTAGGAGTAGCTTTTGGTGCTGTTGGAGCTAATATAGAATCCGCATCTTTAGCAGGAGCTATAGCATTGGCACTAGGCATAGGAATTCAAAATTTTCCTGAAGGAGCAGCGGTATCTATCCCATTAAGAAGAGAAGGAAATAGCAGATTGAAAAGCTTTTGGTATGGGCAAGCATCTGGTATAGTTGAACCTATAGCAGGTGTTATAGGTGCAGCAGCAGTATTATTTATAAGAAATTTATTGCCTTATGCATTATCCTTTGCAGCTGGAGCAATGATATTTGTTGTAGTAGAAGAATTAATTCCTGAAGCTCAGGTAGGGAATGATACAGATATATCCTCTATAGGAGTATTAATTGGATTTACTGTAATGATGATATTAGATGTGGCTTTAGGGTAAATATATTTTTTTAATAAGAAAATACTATGATAAAAATATATTTAAATATAATATTTTAGATATAGGATAGTCAGTGTAAATTACTACTAAATCCTATATCTTTTTTATATAATGTCATAGTATTTTTTTATTTAAATATTATTTTTTAAATAAATTAATGTTGATTTAGATAAGCTTTAATGAATATAAGCAAAGCATATAAACTAGTAAATATTAAAATATGACTATTAATATATATTTTGTGAAAGGCCGTTAGATTTATAGAGAAGTTTAACAATATTATAGAAAAATAAAAAAACTTGTAATATAAAAAATATCTCTCCAATTTATAGTAAATAAGTGAGTAAGGAGGGTTTCTAGACTTAATATTAGTAGGAGGTTTAAATCTAGAAAAGTATTTACTATAAATCAAAGAGATTTTTGTGTGGTTTCAATTAATTATATGTGCTTGTTTCTTATAATACTAAGTATACAGCAAATGAAAATCAATTTCAATATAAAAATGAAAATTTTTTAAAAAATATTGACACAAAGTGATTAAAAGAATATAATCATAGTAAATAGATAGGAATACTATGAAAGAGGAGATTTTATGAAAATATCAACAAAGGGAAAGTATGGTATAAAGGCAATAATAGATTTAGCCATAAATTCTACAGAAGAAGCAGTTACTTTAAAAAGTATTTCTGAAAGACAAAATATATCTGAAGGATATTTAGAACAAATATTTTCTTTATTAAGAAAAAATAATTTAATAAAAGGAATAAAAGGGGCTCAAGGAGGTTATATATTAGAAAAAGAATCAGCACATATAACTGCAGGTGAAATACTAAGAGCTTTAGAAGGAGATTTATCCGTAGTAGAATTTAATGATAATTATTTGAACAATAGAATGGAAAAGTCTATTAAGACAAATTTATGGGATAGAATTAATGAAAATATAGAAAGAGTAGTAGATTCTATAACTTTAGAAGATTTAGTAGAGGCATACAAAAAATCAGACAATGAAAATATAATGTACTACATATAATATTGTAGTACAGTTTATTTAAATATTAATACCTAGTAAACCGATAAGAATGATCAGAGATTATCTAATAGTTATAATATGTAATAAAGATAATTCTATAGTAGATAAATTAAATTTTATGTAGTCTATAAGTAAAATATTTATTTAGTCTAGCTTGGCTATATCAGTATATATTATGGGTGTTGGATAAAAGGAGATGGTTTTATGTGTAGTGAGTGTAAATTATACAAAAGAATAGAAAAATTTAAATTTAAAACCTAGTAAACAAATATGCGAACTAATACTATGATGAGAATATTTAATGTTGAAAGGAGAAAATAATTATGAAAAAAATATATAAAAATATAACAGAGTTAATAGGAAATACACCATTATTGGAGTTAGCAAAATTAAAGAAGGAAAATAAATTAAAAGCTAATATATTAGCAAAAGTAGAATATTTTAATCCAGCAAGTAGTGTAAAAGATAGAATAGCCTTTGCAATGGTAGAGGAAGCAGAAAAAGAAGGATTAATAAATAAAGATACAGTAATAATAGAACCTACTAGTGGTAATACAGGAGTAGGACTTGCATTTGTAGCAGCAGCAAAAGGTTATAAACTTATATTAACTATGCCAGAAACTATGAGTATGGAAAGAAGACTTATATTGAAAGCTTATGGTGCTGAGTTAATTTTAACACCAGGAAAAGATGGGATGAAAGGTGCCATAGAAAAGGCAACAGAGTTATCAAAAGAATATAAAAATTCCTTTGTTCCACAACAATTTGAAAATAAATTTAATCCAGCAATGCATAAAAAGACTACAGCAGTAGAAATTTGGAATGATACAGAAGGAGAAGTAGATATATTTATAGCAGGTGTAGGTACTGGTGGAACAATCTCAGGAGTAGGAGAATATCTAAAAGAAAAAAATAAAGATATAAAAATAATAGCAGTAGAACCGGAAGATTCACCAGTCTTATCAGGAGGTAATCCAGGTCCACATAAAATTCAAGGAATAGGAGCAGGATTTGTACCGACTACTTTAAATATAGATGTTTTAGATGAAGTATTTAAAGTATCTAATGAAAAAGCTTTTGAAATTACAAGAAATATAGCAAAAACAGAAGGACTTCTAGTAGGAATATCCTCTGGAGCAGCAATATATGCAGCCATGAAAGTAGCTGAAAGACCAGAAAATCAAGGAAAGAATATAGTAGTATTACTTCCAGATACAGGACAAAGATATTTATCAACAGGAGTTTTTGAATAATAAAAATAATTAATGAGGAAATCATAGTAGGAGGGGAAAATGTGAAAATTTTTGATGAAAAATATTTAGTACAATCATTCTTAGTTCTTTTAAAATATGTCCATATAACTTTGTCTATAGCTGTTTTATCTATGATTATAGCTGTTTTATTAGGAGTTATATTGGCAGTAATAAGGATGTATAAAGTTAAAGTTTTGCATAGGATAAGTGAGGTTTATATATCTTTTTTTAGGGGAACTCCTATTTTAATACAACTTTTTCTTTTTTACTATGGTATGCCTCAAATCATTCCAGCCTTTAAAGAAATACCTGCCTATATGGCAGTAGTTATTGCTTTGAGTATGAATGGTTCGGCTTATATGGCAGAGATAATAAGAGGTGCAATAATGTCTATAGATAAAGGCCAAATGGAAGCTTCATTATCTTTAGGAATGACCGAATTTCAGGCTATGCAAAGAATAATTTTACCTCAAGCTACTAGAGTTGCCATACCTTCTTTAGGAAATAGTTTTATTGATCTTTTAAAAAGTTCATCTTTAGCATTTACTGTTGGAGTTGCAGAAATATTATCTAAAGCACAGATGAATGCGGCATCTAGTTATAGATTCTTTGAAAATTATTTAGCGGTAGCTTTAATATATTGGCTAATAGTAGAAGTATTTAATTTCATGCAAAAAATATTAGAAAGAAAAATAGGAAAAGCTTATTAAGTTTAAATATTAATAATACTAGGAGGACGTAGAAATGAATATAAAAAAGTTTAAAAAATTGTTTTTAACCATGTCATTAGTTGTAACTTTAGGAGTGGCATTAACAGCATGTGGTCAAAATAATAAAGAAACAAAGGAAAATACAATAAAAATAGGAACATCAGGACAATATTATCCTTTTACTTTCATAGATAAAGATAGTAAAAAAGTTCAAGGTTTTGAAATTGATATTTGGGAAGAGATCAGTAAAAGAACAGGTTATAAGCCAGAATTTATGGTATCAGATTGGACAGGTATTATGGGAATGTTAGATACAGGCAAAATAGATACTGTAGCTAATCAAATAACTGTTACAGAGCAGAAAAAAGAAAAATATTATTTTTCAAAACCATATGTTTATTCAGGAGTTCAGTTAGCTACAAAAAAAGGAAATAACAATATAAAATCTTTAAAGGATTTAGAAGGTAAAACTGTAGCTACTCAAGTAGGAACTAATTATTCTAAGTCTATAGAAGATTATAATAATAAAAACAAAGGGGAAGACGTAAAAACAAAACAATATAATAGTTTTTCAGGAATGTTCCAAGATGTAGATTTAGGTAGAGTTGATGCTTTAATAGAGGATAGTTTAGCATGCCTTATAAATATAAAAAAATCAGGATTAAATTTACAGCTAGCTGGTGAACCTATAGAAGAGATGGAAAATGCGTACCCTTTTGTAAAAAAGGAAGAAAATAAGGATAAAATAGAAAAAGTAAATAAAGCTTTAGATGATATGAAAGAAGATGGAACTTTGAAAAAAATATCTATAAAGTGGTTTGGAGAAAATGTTACAGAGAAAAGCAAAAAATAATCTGTTTTTTTAAAATTAAATAGTTTTGCATAGAATTTTAAAGTATAATAGTATAAAATCTATAAATAATAAAATTAAAAAAGTAATGGTGATTATATGGAAAATAAGATATATATGGATCATGCAGCAACTACTTATATAAAAAAAGATGTGTTAGATGCTATGATTCCTTACTTAACTGAATATTATGCTAATCCTTCTGCTATATACAATATGTCCAATACTTTAAAGATTGCTATAGATGAAGCTAAAGAGGAGATTGCAGATTTTATAGGAGGAGACCCAGAAGAAATATTTTTCACATCTGGTGGTACAGAAGGGGATAATTGGGCTATAAAAGGTATAGCTTATGGGAATGAGTCAAAAGGAAGACATATAATAACGTCTTCTATAGAGCACCCAGCAGTTTTAAATAGTTGTAAGTATTTAGAACAAAAGGGGTTTGAAATAACATTTTTGCCAGTGGATAAAAGTGGAAGAATAGATTTGAAAAAATTAGAAAAAAGCATAAGAGAAGATACTAGACTAGTTTCTATTATGACTGCCAATAATGAAATAGGAACTATACAAGATATAAAGTCTATAGGAGAAATTTGTAAAAATCATAAGGTTTTATTTCACACAGATGCAGTTCAAGCCTTAGGGCAAACATATATAAATGTGAAAGAAATGAATATAGATTTAATGACTATAACTGCACATAAAATATATGGACCTAAAGGTATTGGAGCATTATATATAAAAAAAGGAACACGAATTGATAATCTTTTACATGGTGGTAATCAAGAAAGAGGAAAAAGAGCAGGAACAGAAAATCCAGCAGCTATAGTTGGTTTTCAAAAAGCTATTTCTCTATTAAAGGAAAAGGGTCAAGAAGACAATGAAAGAATAGAAAAACTTAGAGACAAATTTATAAAGGGACTTTTGCAAATAGAAGGAACTAAGATAAATGGTGCTCTAGGAAGGGATAGGCTAAAAGGAAATATAAATGTAAGCTTTAAAAATATAGATGGTGATCTTTTACTTATGCTTTTGGATAATGAAGGAATATGTGCTTCAGCAGGAAGTGCCTGTTCAGCAGGAGCAACCTATGCATCACATGTGCTTTTAGATTTAGGACTAGATGAGAAACTTTCAAAAAGAACTATAAGATTTACTCTAGGAGCTAAAAATACAGAGGAAGAAGTAGAGTTTGTATTAGAAAAATTAAAAAAAATAGTGAATTAGAATTAATACATAGCTGATATTTACTCCCGCCTTGAAGAAGATGGGAGTATTAGAGCTGTTAGTTACCTTATAAAAACATAAGAGGGGATGGTATTAAAATGAATCATAAATATAATAATCTTATTAAATATTTAAAAGAGCTAGGGAGTGTAGCAGTAGCTTTTTCAGGGGGTGTAGATAGTACATTATTATTAAAAGCAGCTAAGGAAGCTTTAGGTGATAAAGCTATTTCTATTACAGTAGTATCCCCTTATATTCCAAAGTGGGAAATAGAAGAAGCTAAAGAATTAGCAAATAATATAGGAATAAAATCATATTTTTTAGAAGTGCCAATGCTTGAAGAAATAAGATTTAATCCAGAAGATAGGTGCTATATATGTAAAAAAGGTGTATTTACTAAAATAAAAGAATTAGCAAAAGAAAAAGGTGTTAAATACATAGTAGATGGAACTAATTTAGATGATACAAAAGATTATAGACCAGGTATGAGAGCATTAAAAGAGTTAGATGTTAAAAGTCCTCTTTTAGAAAACTCCATTAATAAAGAAGAAATAAGAATTCTATCTAAGGAATTAGGGCTTGAAACTTGGAATAAACCAGCCTATGCCTGTCTTTTATCTAGAATACCTTATAATCAAGAAATAAAAGAAGAAGATTTATCTAGAATAGAAAAGGCAGAAGTGTACATGATGGAATTAGGATTTAGAGCAGTAAGAGTAAGAAGTCATGGAGATTTAGCTCGAATAGAAGTACCTCAAAAGGAAAGGACTAAAATATTTAACGAGATTAATTTAGATAATATATCAAAAAAATTTAAAGAATTAGGATTTAAATATGTTACTGTAGATGCGGAAGGATATAAAATGGGAAGTTTAAATGCTTCAATAAATAAAAATTAATATTTAAAAATAAGAATGAGTATAAAGTATACTTATTATATATTAAGAATCATACAACAGATAAAAGCAATTTTAAATTAAATGAGTAGGTGAATATTTTGAAAAAAAAGGTTTTAGTTGGTATGAGTGGAGGGGTAGATAGTTCTGTAGCAGCTTATCTTTTGAAAAAGCAGGGTTATGATGTTATAGGAGTAACTATGCAAATATGGCAAGATGATGAGGAATTCGTAGAAAGAGAAGGCGGATGTTGCTCTTTAAGTGCAGTAGCAGATGCTAGAAGAGTAGCTAGTAAAATAGGAATACCTTTTTATGTTATGAATTTTAAGGATGCATTTAAAAGAAATGTTATTGATTATTTTGTAGATGAATATGTAGAGGGAAGAACCCCAAATCCCTGTATAGCATGTAATAAGTTCATAAAATTTTCTGCATTTTTAGATAAGGCTATGGCTATGGGAATAGACTATGTAGCCACAGGACATTACGCTATTATAGAAAAAAAAGATGACAGATATATAATAAGAAAATCAGAAGATGATAAAAAAGATCAAACTTATGCACTTTACAACCTTACACAGTTCCAATTAGAAAGAACTTTGATGCCTTGTGGTCAATATAAGAAAACTCAAATTAGAGAAATAGCTAAAGAGATAGGACTTAGAGTTCATAATAAAAAAGATAGTGAAGAAATATGTTTTATACCAGATAATGATCATGGAAGATATATTAAAAACAGATTCCCAAATAAAGTTAGAGAAGGAAACTTTGTGGATAAAGAAGGAAATATTTTAGGTATTCACAAGGGAATCGTATACTATACTATAGGACAAAGAAAGGGTTTAGGTATAGCCTTTGGAAAACCTATGTATGTAGTAGATATAAATCCATTTAGAAATGAAGTAGTTTTAGGAAGTTTAGAAGATCTTCTAAATACAGAACTTATAGCTAAGGACATAAATTATATACCTTTTGATACTTTAAAAGAGCCTATGGAAGTTGAGGCTAAGATAAGATATTCTCAAACTCCTTCAAAAGCAGTAATAACCCCAATAGAAAATGGGAAAGTAAAAGTAAATTTTTATGAAAAGCAAAGAGCTATAACTAAAGGTCAATCTGTAGTTTTCTATAAGGATGACTTAGTGATAGGTGGAGGAGTAATTGAAAAGTAAATAAAAGAGGTTCACAAAATCTATTTTGTGAACCTCTTTTATTTGAATATATTCACAGATATTATCATATCTACTTCCAATCTTCTTAAATTGTTTTAGTGTAATAAATATATTTCCAATAAGTTACATAATTTCATCTTCTTAATATTATATAATATTTATATTCCTATATATTCATGCTATTTAGTAATTTTAAATAAGGTATAAATATACTTTCCAAGAAATTATTGATAATTTAAAATGCCAATGATACAATAAATATGAAAAGTATGAATAATATGAATGGAGTTGAAATAAGTGTCAAAAATAAAAGATGGGAAATATATATTTGGTACAGTAAAAGTAGGAGAAAGAGGACAAATCGTTATTCCAAAAGAAGCTAGGAAAAAATTTAATATAAATTCTGGTGATAACCTTATAGTGTTAGGAGATGAAAAAAAGGGCATAGCTATAGCTAAAGTGGATATAATGAAGAGTTTTGCTATAAAATTTTTAGAGGAATTTGGTATGGACGAAGATGATTTAAAGAGTGATGAAGAATAAATTAAATATATGTAATCTATAACAAATAAAAAAAGGGGTTTTATAAAAATGTGGGGATCAAAATTCAATTGGATTATATTAATTATAGGAGCATTTTTAGAATTTATAATTCCATATGTATTGACCTTTTTTTATCCAAGATATAGCCATAGTAGAGAAGTTTTGAGTGCACTTGGAGGAAAGAATAGCCCTGTTTGCCAATACTATAACTTGTGGCTTATAATTTGGGGAATTATAATGAGTTTTACATCAATTACTTTTTATAAAACATATTTTAAGTTTTCAAATATAGTATCAATTATAGGATCAATAATATTTATATTATTTGGAGTGGGAGCATGTATATTATCGTCAATATTTAGTGTGGAAGATAAAAGAAGTATAGAATCTATAGAAGGTAAAGTTCATGGAATAGGCTCCGGTGTAGGATTTATTGCGTTAGCATTTATGCCCTTAATAATTAGTAAATTATCATATATGAAAGGTGAAAGCTTATTAGGGATAATTTTTATTATATTTTTTATTATTAATATTATAATTTTTACACTTTTTATTATGAGTGAAAAGGATCGTTTTTCTAACACGCTTATTGGATTAAGTGGATTATGGCAAAGACTATTATTAGTAAGTTTTTATATGCCTTTAGTTATATTAGCAATAAAGAACATAAATTTTTCATAACTATTCTAATCTATTAAATGTTCTTAAAGAAATCTACAGATTATTGAAAAAAGAAAGTAAATTTATTATTTTATAAGGAGTGAGATAATGAAAAGTTTAGTAGTTTTTTACTCATTAGAAGGACATACTAAATCCATTGCTGATATTATACGAAAAGAATTAAACTGTGATTTACTTGAATTAAAACCGGAAAAAGAAATTCCTAAAACAGGAATTCGAAAGTTCTTTTGGGGTGGCAAGAGTGTAATATTTAATGAAAAACCAACTTTAAAAAATCAAATTCCTAATTTAAATGAATATGATGCAATATTTATCGGAACACCTATTTGGGCTGGAAAGTATACACCAGCTATAAATACTTTTATTTCTCAAAATAAAATAAAGGGAAAAAATATTGGCTTTTTTGCATGTCATGGTGGGGGTGGTGCAAAAAAGTGTTTTCAAAAATTAGAAGGTATCTTAAAAGATAATACTATAATTGGTTCAATTGATTTCATAGATTCAGAGGATGAAACAGAAAGAAAGGATAAGGTAAAACATTGGTTAGCTAATATTGTATTGTTGTAATATTTAAATAAATATATTCAATGTATAACATCAGCTAAAAAAAAGAAACAAAAGCAAAAAGAATGGAAGAAGATATATTTAAATTAGATAAATAACTAGTAAAGCTAAATGTGTTTTACTAGTTTATTTTTTTACAAAATAATAACATTTAATTTATTGACTACATGGTTTGCTTTTGATAAAGTTAATATAGACCTAATGGTCTATATTTGTTTGAAGGAGGATATAATGAAACAAAAAGAAAAAAATAAAATTAGCAGAGATAAAATATTAAATGCAGCTATTATAGAATTTGGTACTAAAGATTATGGTAATGCATCTTTAAATAACATTTGCAATGATAATAATATTTCAAAAGGTCTTATCTATCACTATTACAAAAATAAGGATGACTTATTTTTAAGTTGCGTAAAGTATTGCTTCGATCAATTTGTAGATTATATTCAAAGTGAGAAGTTTGATGAAAATGATTTTCAAAATATTATTCAAAAACATTTAGATTTAAGATATCGTTTTTTTAAAGAGAATATTTATTTAAGACATATATTTTTTAATGCAGTTTTACAGGCACCTATGCATTTAAAACAAGAAATTAAAGATATAAGAAAGAATTTTGATAATGTTAATATAAGTAATTATCGATTTGCTTTAAGTAAAATAACACTAAGAGAAGGTATAACAGAAGAAGAAGCAATAGAATATTTTTGGATTTTTCAAGAAATGTTCAATGGATATTTTGAAAGCAAAACATATGAGAACTGTGAGTTTAATGGACTAATAAAAGAACATGAAATCAAACTTGAAAAAATATTGAATATTATGCTTTATGGCATTGTAAAGGAGGATTGAGAATAATGGTACTCTTAATATTAAGATTATTATTAGCAGTTATAGTTGCTTTTTTCCTAGGTAAATTAATTTCAAAAGTCAAACTACCTGCTATTTTAGGTTGGTTAATTGCAGGTATGATATTAGGTCCCCATGCAGTAGGGCTTTTAATTGGAACAGAACTAGTTTGGAATAAAATTAAAAAATCAGGTAAACAACTTATAATAACAACTTTAACACAATCTCTAGGAACATTTTTTGTAGTTAGTGTAGTATTTGCAGTTGTATTTTACTTTACAGGTATTCCATTATATCTTGCTTTAATTTTTGGAGGTATTGCTCTTGCAACAGCACCAGCACCCGCTTTATCAGTTGTAAGAGAATTTAAAACAGATGGTCCTGTAACTAGGACATTAATTCCTATGGCAGCCCTTGATGATATGGTGGGAGTTGTTGTATTCTTTTCCACTATTTCAATCATATCTGCTAAAATTTCAGAACAAAAGCTTCCTATATATATGATTTTATTAATTGTGCTACTACCAATTATCATTGGAATTGGTACAGGAGTGTTAGCAGGATTTTTACTTAAGAAAGAAAATATACCAAAAAAAACTATAGTGCTTTTAATTACAATTATATTAATATCTTCAGGTGTAGGATTTATATTTGATAAGGCAATTTTACCTGAACCAGTATTAAACTTTATGTTGATTGGAATGGCTTTTTCAGCTACGTTTGCTAATATGATTTCAAAGAATAAATTAGAGGAAATAATGAGTGCATTTAATCCTATTTTGGATATATCAATGATTATAGTAATATTAAATTTAGGCACACCACTTGATTATCATTTAATTTTAGGTGCAGGATTATTTACTGCAATTTATATTATATCAAGAGCAGTAGGAAAGTATAGTGGAGCATTCTTTGGAGCAGCTATTACTCATTCACCACAAGCAGTAAAGAAATATTTAGGACTTACATTATTACCTCATTCAGGAGTATCATTAGTGTTTACAGGAATAGCAGTTTCTGTTTTAAAAGGTCCAGCTCCAGAATACGCAAAAATTATACAGGGTACAATTGCAGCAGCAGCAGTAATAAATGAGGTTATTGCAGTAATTGTTGCTAAAAAGGCTTTTGAATGGGCAGGAGAATTTCATAATAAATATGATATTGAATTTTCCCAAAGTAATTAAAATAATTATTGTACAAAAAAGAGCAAACGAACTTAGAGGGCACTGATATAGTGCTCTCTAGTAGTTTTTCTTAATTTTGGGTTTTACTAAAGAAGAACTAGTAGAAAGTAAAAATATAATATAAGCTATATTTTTATTAGATTTAAAATAATACTAAAATAATTCCTAGATAGAAAAAAATCTATAGAAATAGCTAAAAATTTCTAAATTATTTTGGATGATGAAACTATAGCATTAAAAACAGGATTAAGTTATTAAAGAGTTAGGAGATAAAGAGAAATGTAGCAGGAATAATAAATTTTTAGAAGTATAAACTAAAAAGAGTTTAATTATTATAGAAGTTTATATCTGAAGAATAATAGAAACTATGATTTTGTTTCATGTAAAAAATAAGAGAATAAAAGGAGATACAATGAAAGAAAGAAAAGTAATAATAAAAACAGGCTTGAATTTAGAAAATAGCTATGCTAGCCTTCCAGAAACATTTTTTACTAGACAAAGCCCAAGCTGTGTACCCTCACCTAAATTAGCTGTATTGAATTATCCGTTGATAACATCCTTAGGACTAAATGCCCAAGTACTACAAAGTGCTGATGGAGTAGGTATGCTTGCAGGAAACAAGATTCCAGAAGGATCTATACCTATTGCTCAAGCATATGGAGGACATCAGTTTGGGCATTTTACCATGCTGGGTGATGGAAGAGCTCTGCTAATAGGGGAACATATCACTCCACTAGGTGAGAGAGTTGATATTCAGCTTAAGGGTTCAGGCAAAACTCAATATTCACGAGGAGGAGATGGGAAAGCAGCACTAGGTCCAATGTTAAGAGAATATATTATAAGTGAGGCAATGAATGCATTGGGAATTCCAACCACACGTAGTCTAGCAGTGGTTACAACAGGTGAGTCAATAATGCGGGAAACTAAGTTACCCGGTGCAATATTAACTCGCATAGCTGCTAGTCATATACGTGTTGGTACCTTTGAATACGTTTCAAGATGGGGGACAGTTGAAGAGCTTAAAGTTCTAGCTGATTATACTTTGAAAAGACATTTTAAAGAAGGGGATAATAAAGATAATCGCTATCTTTTCTTACTTCAGGAGGTAATCAAGAGACAGGCTGAACTTATTGCAAAATGGCAACTAGTTGGTTTTGTTCATGGGGTAATGAATACTGATAACATGGCAATTAGTGGAGAAACAATTGATTATGGTCCTTGTGCATTCATGGATGTATATGATCCTGAAACTGTATTTAGTTCTATTGATATTTATGGTAGATATGCTTATGGTAATCAACCTAATATTGCTACATGGAATATTGCAAGATTTGCTGAAACCCTGTTACCACTGTTGCATATTGATCAAAATGAAGCTATAAGGATAGCAGAGAACGAGGTTTCAAATTTTACCAAGTTATATAAGCGTAATTGGCTTTCTGGAATGAGGGCAAAACTTGGGATATTTAATCAAGAGTTTGAGGATGAATATCTAATTGAAGAGCTTCTAAGCATAATGAATAAGTATGGTGCAGATTATACTAATACCTTCTGTGCACTGACTTTTGATAATATAGAGGATACGGTACTATTTGATAAAATAGAATTTGATAAGTGGCATAAGCTATGGACGGAGAGATTAACAAGACAAGAAGAATCAAAGCTCTCTTCAAAACAGCTTATGAAAAATAGTAATCCAGCAGTAATCCCACGTAATCACAGGGTAGAAGAAGCACTAGAGGCTGCGGTGAAAGAAGGAGATTATAGTGTGATGAAGAAACTTTTAGATGTCCTTTCAAAACCTTATGATCACTCTAAAGACCAGGATCATTACTCTAGATTGCCTGAACCATCAACTTGTCCGTATAAAACATATTGTGGGACCTAATACAAAAGGAGCTAGTAAAATATATTAAGTTTTACTAGCTCCTTTCGTATAAAAATTAAATATTACGATGTTACATTGAACATATGATGACATAAAAAAATGCTATTTAGAATATTATTTAATAATGAATGCTTGGATTATAAATACTAAAATAAAAAGACATATATTTTTGTATAAAAGGCTCAATTTTATATATCACATAGGAATAAGTTTAATATTAAAAAGATTATTGATAGTAAGAATAATTTAAGGGGTTGAACTACTTGAATATAAATGAATTTATACAGCCTAACAATCCAACTTATGATGAAAGAGATAATATGCTAAAGTCAGCATTAGAAGAAGTAGGGAGAATAGAGGATTACAATAATATAAAAGAATTGCTTGACCCTCAAGAAGATATTACAAATATTATTCCTTCAGGTAAAGGTAAGGAAATTAAGATTGGTATAATAGGTGGAGGCGTTGCAGGATTATCCTCTGCCTTTGAACTTAGAAAAATTGGTTTTAATATAACGATTTTTGAAGAACAAAAAGAACGTGTTGGAGGAAGGATATATACCTATTATTTTGATAAAGATAAAAAAATGTATGGGGAACTTGGAGCTATGCGTATACCTGTAAGTCATAGAACAACTTGGCATTATATAGATACTTTTGGGTTAGAAACTAGACCCTTTGTTGAAGAAAATGAAAATGGAATTATATATATTAGAAATAAACGCGCAAGGAATGATCCAGAGGGTAGAAGTGTAATGAAGAAGATATATCCAGAATTTAATTTGTCTACCTTTGAAAAAAACATATCATGGCAAGAAATTTTGAGTTATGCATTAGAAAGTGAATTGTATAATCTTGATAGCAGTACAAGAAAAGAATTATTACAGATAAAAAAAGAGTATTCGCCAAAGATAAAGGAATTAGGAGCTATAAGTACAAGAAAAGTTATGGCAGGTAAAGGTTTAAGTGAGGGAGCTATAGAATTATTATCCTATCTTGCTCCAATTGTAGGTTATTCTTACTATGGTAGTTATATTGAAAATTTGCAAGATCAATATATTGTAAATGATTATTATAGATACTATATAAAGGGAGGAGTATCTAAATTACCTATATGTTTTTATAATTCGTTAATATCTAAAAATCCTAAAGAGTATATAAGTATATCAAATTCTAATTTAGGAAAAGTAAAATGGATGAATGGACGAACAGTAACTGGGATTTATAAGATTGATGAAAAAAATAAGGTTAGAATTAAATATCGAGAAGGAAAATCTTTAGAAACATATTGTGAAGATTTTAATTATATAATTTGTGCAATACCATTTTCAAGCCTTCGAAGTGTAGAAGTATATCCTAAGTTTACTCCAGAAAAAATGCAAGCAATTAAGGAATTAGGCTATGAAGCAGCTCAAAAAACATTATTTCTATGTAACAATAGCTTTTGGGAAGAAGGAAATAAAAATGAGAGAATAATAGGTGGTAATTCGAGGACAGATTTAATAATCTCAAGTATATGGTATCCCAATAATTGTATTAATGAAAATATAAGTATTAATAAAAATAAAAAGAAGCATAAAAAACATAAAAATTATAAATCATGGAGTAATCCGGGAGTTCTTTTAGCATCTTATAATTTAAATCTTGATGCCGTACGGTTAGGTAATATAGATGAAAAGATAAGAGTAGAATTAATAAAGAGACAGGTTGAAAAGGTACATGGTTTACCTAAAGGATATCTTGATTCAATAGTAGAATCTTATAAAACAATAGAATGGGATAACGAACAAGGTTTCTATGGAGGAATTACTCATTATAGGGAAGAACAACAAAATCTTTTTGCATATGCATCAGAACAGCCAGAGTATGAAGAGAAAGTATATTTTGCGGGCGAGCATATATCACAAACACATGCATGGATTCAAGGGTCTTTAAGTACTGGTATGAAGGCAGCTAATAGAATAGCAGAACACTATAAATATAGTTTAAATAAATAGGTTATCCTGTCTAATTATTAGGCAGGATAAAAATTTGTTATTGTAGCTTTTAAAGTTCCATGTCCACTATTAACATATATATGCTCACTAGACGCAGAGAAACTCATTGAATCATCAGGAGTTAGCTTATAGTTTTCATTGTTTATTTCTAATGTTAGTTCACCTTCTAAAACCATAATATATTCTTGGCATTTCTTAGAATGACCTATAGATTTATATGAACAACCCTCATCAATTTCAATTTGAAAGAGTTCAAAATTACGATAAGGTGTACTAGTGTAATAACAGTATACTCTATAGTGTCCACCTTCAGTAAATTGAGCGTCAATATCGCTTTTTTTTATAACGTAAGTATCATTTCCCTTTTGTTCAAGTAATGAAGTATAAGGAACCTTCAATCCTTTAGCTATTTTCCATAAGGTATTTATAGTTGGATTGGTATCACCTTTTTCAATTTGAGATAGCATTACCTTACTGATACTAGATAGTTCAGCAAGTTGACCAAGACTTAAATTTCTTTCAGTACGAAGTGTTTTTAGGTTTTCAGCAATAATAGAATTTATATTCATTAGGGCATAACCTCCTATAATGGTATTGACAATTATAACTAACAAAAGTAAAATAAAATTAACGTTAAATATATTTAACGTTCGTAAACTATTATATAGTAATTGTTTAAATGAAACAAGAGGAATGAGTATAAATAAAAAAAACTTGTTTTAAAATTTAAGAATAAAGAAGTTAAATGTTTTAGTGAATATTAATTTATATTTTTTAGTTTTTAAAGGAGGGCATTATTATGATAACAAGGGAAGAAGCGTGGAAGTTACTTAATGAATATAATAAAGAGGCATTTCATATTCAACATGCTTTGACAGTTGAAGGAACTATGAAATATTTTGCAGAAAAATTGGGGTATGAAGATGAAGCAGAATTTTGGTCTATGGTTGGGTTGCTTCACGACTTAGATTTTGAAATTTATCCAGAAGAGCATTGTATTAAAACCCAAGAGATTATGAGGGAACAAGGACTTGATGAAAGATTAATAAGGGCAGCAGCTAGTCATGGATATGGACTTTGCCAAGGAGAACTTCCTAAACCAGAGCATCAGATGGAAAAAGTATTATTTGCAGTAGATGAACTTACAGGACTTATTGGTGCAGCAGCAAGAATGCGCCCATCTAAGAGTGTTATGGATATGGAAGTTTCAAGTCTTAAGAAAAAATTCAAGGATAAGAAATTTGCAGCTGGATGCTCACGAGAGGTAATTAAGCAAGGTACAGAAATGCTTGGATGGGAGTTAAATAAATTATTTGAAGAAACAATTTTAGCTATGCGTTCTTGTGAAGCATATGTTAATAATCAAATGGAAGCTTACAATAATTAGTACATATACTTGTACTAAAAAATTTAGTTGACTTAATGTAGTCTAAATTAAATTTAAAATATGTATTAGTATATTTTATAGTTAATTTTAAATAAAAACTTTAGTATTTAAAAACAAGGGAGAGATGAATTATGATTTTCCCTTGTTTTTTATTTTTTAAAAATTTGTACGATAGATTTTGGAATTATTTACGTTTATCAGAAAGAAAAAATAATTACGCAAAAATTTATAGCAGGAAAAGTAGTGATAGCTTAAAAAACTAAATTTAATCAGTTTTTAAATTATCACTATTTTTATTTTTGTAATTGTTATATTTTGCAATAAAAAACACTCTTTATTATGGGAAAGAATATTATTAAACTTTAATATATTATTAATTTAAAGATTCAAATGTAATATATATCCATATTTATTGTTATACCTAAATATATCCATAAAATGTGAAATCATTATTGTGAATATAAGTTTCTGAATTTTTAGAATTTATGTTAAGAAGAATTAATATAATTAAAACAAGTTATAAATCTTATAATATAAATATATATTTTATAGAGTATCTTAATTAGGAAAGGAGGATATATAGGAATTTTGAATATTGTTAAAGAAAGTTTTTTGTCTTTCGTGCAAACGTTTTCTGTAAGTGCTAGTTATTATATTTTTTTATTAATAGAGGTACAATTGTATAATTTATACCTTATAATACAATGAACTTTCTTCTAACAAATAATGTTTTAACTACTTATCCAATATATACCAGATATCATGTTCTTACATTTCTTTTAAGTGGTAGTAAAGAGTGGCTACATCTTTGGATAATCATTTCCTAAGCTTTAGTGTGAATAAGAACTTCATTTGAAGCCAAGAACTATGTTTATATAAAAATTAAAGGGGGAATTTTAATGTATTATAATAAAATTTTAAGAAAATATAGAGTTTTCATTTTATCTTTAGTATTAGCTCTTACTTTAAGTCTGTGTTTTACATCTAAGACTTTTGCAGCAAATGTAAACCCAGATTATAAATGCTATGTAATGGGCCCATTAGAAAAAGTAGATAACTGGAATGATTTTAAAAAGCAATTAATAATTCTTAAAAACAATGGAGTTTGCGCTATTACTACTGATGTGTGGTGGGGATATGTTGAAAGTGAAGAGGATAATAAGTTTGATTGGAGTTATTATAAAAATTATGGGGATACTGTTCGTGCGGCAGGATTAAAGTGGATACCCATTATATCAACTCATGAATGTGGCAGTAATGTAGGTGATTCTGTAAATATACCTTTACCTTCATGGTTATGGAAAAAAGATACTGCTGATAATATGCAATTTAAGGATGAAAATGGAGTTTATAACAAAGAAACTCTTGGCCCATGGTGGGATGGTACAGCTAAACAGTATGATGAACTTTATGAATCCTTTGCATCAAATTTTAGTTCATATAAAGATATTATAGCAAAAATATATCTTTCATCTGGACCAGCAGGTGAATTAAGATTTCCATCTTATAATTCATCAACAGGTTGGTCACGTGGATTTTTACAATGCTATACTGAAGCAGCTAAATTAGATTTTCAAAATGCTATGAAAAATAAATATAAAACTGTATATGAACTTAATAGTAAATGGGGAACAA